>JBASAE010000077.1:0-5521 GCA_049654285.1 Microbacterium sp. | reverse complement strand
CGCGAAGGTTCGGGAACGCTCAGCACGTTGGCTCGCGGGCTGCGGGCGCTCGAACTCATCGCGGACAGCCCTCGGCCACTGAGCGCAGCGGAGTTCAGCGACGCGCTCGACATCCGCCCTGGTGCCGGCTATCAGATTCTGCGGACACTCCGCGCAGAGGGATGGGTCGTTCGCCAGCCGGACAGCAGCTACACCCTGGGGCCGACCGCCATCCGCATCGGCGCGCGCGCGGGCAACGCGTCTGCGCCGCCCCCCGAAGCGCTTGAGGTGCTGGAGAGCATCCACGAGGCGCTGGACGAGAACCTCTATCTCACGCTCAAGCAGGGATCTCGTATCGCGATCGCCGCCCACCTCGCCGGCGAGCGCGCCGTCCGCGTGGGTCCGCTCAGCATCGGCTATGCCGAGCACGTCCACGCACGCGCGACGACGCGGTGCGTCCTTGCATATCTGCCGGAGGCCGAGGCGCGGGCGATCCTGCCGGACGAGCTCGAGGCTCTCACCGCGCATACCATCACCGACCGCGAAGCAATCATCGCGGGATTCGCGAAGATCCGCGAACGCGGGTACGCGACGGAGATGGAGGAGTTCAGCGAGGGCGTCGCGTGCGTGAGCTCCATCGTGCTCGACGCCGACGGCGCGGCAGTCGGATCTATCGGCATCTCCGTGCCGCTGGAGCGATTCCGCACCATGCACAGCGCTCTCGTGCATTGGGCGCACATGGGCGGTGATCGCATCTCACGGGCCCTTGGATACCCGGGAGAGTACCCACCCCCAGCCTAAGGCTCATCCGGGCTCGCGTTCTGGCCCGGCGCGGTGCGCCATTCCCTGTGGCGCTTGGTCCAGACCTAGCACCGTTCATCGGACAGACTGTCCGGTGACGTTGGTTCTGTAGTTCGTGCCAGTGATCTTGTGATCGAGATCAGCGGAATCTCGGTCGGGCGGCGTCACGTCGACACATGCTGACCTCGGAGCCGATGCCAGTGATTCTGCAGTTCGCCGGAGAAGCGCTGGTGCGAGCGGCGACGCGCTCATATTCCCGCCTTGAGTCAACTCGCCTGGGGCGAGGATATGCCAGGCAGTTCCAGCCGGGCCGAGGCCGCAGTGGAATAGGACTAGCCCTTCGGCAGGCGGAACTCATCGCCCCGACGTTTCGAGCTCCGCGTCGTCGCCGTCGATCTCGACCGATGCGGTATCTGGCAGCAACTCGTCAAGATCGATAGGCGTCGTCGTGCTCCAAGGCTGCGACGGGCGACACGCCGTCAGCGCATTGGACACGGGTGTGAGCTTGCCTACGGCAGACTGACGCCGAGGGGGCAACGTGGGTCTCGAAGATGAGCTAGCTGCGGCGCTGGGAGCGTCATCGGTCAAGTTTCTAGGTGAAGGGACGTTCGGCAACACCTACCGGGTGGACGGGTTGGACGGGCATGACGAACCGGTAGCAGTGAAGGTGCTAAAAGCTGAGCACTTCAACGCACGCTTGCTGGAGCGTGAGACAGCACACCTGACCGACTTCGATCATGACAACATCGTTCGGCTTTACGGCGAACGAACGATTACGTTTCGGGGCGCCGAGCATCACGGCATCGTGTGTGAGTTCATCGACGGCGGCAGCGTCGTTCACATTGTGAAGCAACGCGGGCTCCCTAGCCATAAGCACGTCAGAAAATTCGGAATAGGACTTCTTGGCGCGATTGCCGAGCTGCACTCGAAGGACAAGATCCATCGGGACTTGAAGCCCGAGAACATCCTCTTGCGGGGCGGCAAGTGGAAACATCCAGTGCTGATAGATTTCGGGCTCGTGCGCTCACTGACGGGCAATACGATGACGAAATACCCCGCGCTGGTGGGAAGTGTCCCCTGGATGGCGCCCGAGCAGCTGCAGGGCGAGAAGGCACGCAAGGCTTGCGACATCTGGGCCTGCGGAGTCGTGCTGTACCAGGTGCTTACCGGACGTCATCCGTTCCTCGAAGGCATAAATATGCGTGCTATGGAGCCAGAGGAACTGGTCGAGCTGGTTTCCGTCCCGCCAACCCCTCTTCCGCCGGACGTACCGGCTGATCTGGCTGAGCTAGTTCTTCGACTGCTCACGCCTGAGCCAGCGAATGCTCGGGGAAGTGCCAAGAGAGCGTTGAGAGATCTGCGGGGGGCGAACTGACATGGCGACTGAAGCGAAGAGTAAGACCTGGGATGGTGCGTCCCTCAAACGAACGCTGAGCGGCAAAGTCCCCGTCTTCCTAGTGCACCGCAGCTACCAGTACGGAGGTCGCCTCCCGGAGGTTCTTGACTACCTCGGGGCACGACACGGCCGCGACTTGGGCCTCGGCTCTGTGATGCGCCTCCCGATGTTGTCCGCCAAGACTGCTGCCGCGTTCCGGGACAACGTCGCGCATGTCCCTACTCGGATTGTTGATCCCGAGCTCTGGCGAATCGTTGGCACCGGCTGGAACGAAGCGACCGCGCTGAAGGCAACGCAAGCCGCCTGGAGCTACATGCATAACCCAGCGCCCACGAAGGTGTCAGCCCCTTGGGTAAAGGCTATTCTCGACGTGCAGCGGGACTATGGAGCATCCGTGCTTCTCTCCGCGACGGGTTGGGTCTCAGAGGTGAACGCTGCCGCGTCGCTCACTAGCGTGATGAAGTACGTCGATGAAAGTCGTCGGCAGATCCAGGACTCGCCGATGTGGGTGAACCTCACCCTGGATTCGCGTTGGCTCTCGGACCGAACCCTTCGCAACATCCTCTTAAACGAGATCGTCGAGAGCAACGAATCCGACTGGTACCTGCGGTTCTATTGGCCGGAAGTGCCAACCCGGTACGGTCAGCTTCTCGATGACTCGTTGCTCCGTGGGTACGAGATCCTTGCCAAAGAATGCGCGCTCGAAGACAAGCGCCTGTATCTACCTAACACTGGCCTCACGGGATGGTTCGCTACCGCTCTAGGCGCTGCGGGTTTCTCCACGGGACAGGCATGGCCTGAACAGGCGTTCGCCCGCCAGAAGATCATCGCTATCAAGCGGGAAGGCCCGCCACCTGCACCGATTCCGCGCATCTTCGACTCGACGATCCTGCACACGATGGATTTCAACGAGTTCGACCGCATCCGGCTTTTCCCAGACCACAAGGACTACCCGACACCCTTCCTGGACGAGATCGACTCCAGCGGCCATTCTCCTGAGCTTGCCGGGCTGCACTATGTTGCCGCAGCGGGCAATCTCACTGCGAAATTGGCTCAGACTCGCCCTAATGTTGTGGCTCATCGACGTGCCAAGAAGGGGCAGAAGTTCGTAGACTCTCTGGCGTTGCCAGACCGCCTCACTGGAATCAATCGCCCTCTCCACCTGCCGGTGTGGACGCCGATGCTTAGGTAGCGGGCGGAAGGGTCCAACCGAACACAGGGTAGATCTGACCCTCGTGCGTTCCTCGGTCAAGCATGCCGAGGCAACGCTCCGACAGGAGGTTCCGGCCAGCTTCCCGTCGCGTACCCCCGATGCGAACTGGACGTGACAACACAACGGCGCGTTCTCGCTCGGCATCGACGGCGATTGCTCCTATGCCCTCCTCCGCGAGCCTCGCCAGGTATGGCGAGAGCCCTTGCATGGCGAGCGCATCCACCGCTATGTATGCAGCGTCCCCTGAAAGGCGCTGCCGACGCGCCTGCACGAGAGCCTTCCGCCAATCACGGAGCTTCGCCTCGATAGTTACGACTCTGCCTGCGACCCACTGCGCTTCTGGGCGACGTCGAACCACACCAACGCCGTCCGACTCGATCCAACCGAGATCAGTGAGGAGCGGAAGCATGTTGCGTCGCGCGTACTCGTTGGACAGCCCAGCACGGTCGCCGACTGCTCGGATCTCGCATCCGTCGCCAATAGCCATGGCTACGCGCACCTCGGCGTCAGTTGACAAGGGGCGCACGCCCGACTCGATGCGGCTCTTGAGCCGCGCCTGGTCGAATCGGATACCAACCAGGTCAGGGACGCCGTGGACGGCAGGTACTTCGCTGAAGACCTCGACGTCAGTGTTCTTGTCGTGACGGAAGGCGAGGCGCGGCAGGGCGTCCCTCACGACAGACACGAGGTCTGATTCGTAGCGGAACCGCGTTCTCTCTCTGCTCATCACAGCCTCAGCCATGGCTCACCCTTCAATGCCTCGGTCCGGTGACTCGTAAGTCTAAGAGCGGCCACCCCCATCCGGCCGAGTGCCGTGCCGATTGGTGCCGCGTTCTTCCAACCATAGTTTCCTGACAGGTGACCTGGATCGCCATCTCATGCCTGGAGTGGACAAGGCGACGCGTCAGCTGTCAAACTGCTCTGTTCTGCATTTGGGAGGTTCGATGAACGGCGAGCCCGCATATTGGAAGCAGGTGATCGACGAGATGATCGACCGTAGCGTTGTCGGCGCTCCGACCGAGCCGGGCATCTACCGTCTGCCGTGCGGGGAGTGCTACGTCGACTTCTTCATCGACCCGGATGGCTCCGAGCACTGGCTGGTGCCCGGAGAAAAGGCTGAGTACACCCGAGAGTCAGTCGCCGCCACCCGGCATGGTGAGCATGCGTGGGAGCGGATGTACACGCTCGGCACCGCGGCCGTCGAGATCCGCCGCCGCGCGGAGGAGCACGGTGTCGACCCGGCGGTGCTGCTGGCCGAGCTCGCCGCGAGTGTCGATGAGACGGACGCCGCCGCCGAGGAAGCGGAGATCGCGCAGATCGTGCGGGAGCGCACGGCGTCCGGGGAAAGCGTCCCGCTGGCGGATGTCGCTCGCCGGTTCGGGATCGACCTCGACGAACTGGTGGGCCGCGATGAGTGAATATCCCTGGTTCGACTTCGATCAGGTCGACTATGTCACCTCAGACACGCACTTCGGTCATGCCCGGATCAGCGAGCTCGCCGGCCGCCCGTTCGGCACGGTGGAGGAGATGGATGCGGTGCTGATCGCCCGGTGGAACGCCGCGGTCGGTCCTGATGATGTCGTGCTGCACCTCGGGGATCTGGCGCTCGGCCCGATCGAGCAGTCCATGGCCCTGACGGCCCGGCTGAACGGGCGCCGGTTCCTGGTGCCGGGTAATCATGACCGGGTCTCGCCTGCGACGCAGTCGAAGCGGGCGATCGAACGGTTTCGGCCGCTGTACGAGGCGGCAGGGTGGACGATCCTCCCCGAGGTGATCGAAGGCATTCGCCGAGGGTATCGGCTGCTGGCTTCCCACTACCCCTACGCCGGGGACTCGCAAGCCGCCGACCGGCACACGGCGCACCGGCCCCGTTGGGACGACGGGATCCCGCTGCTGCACGGGCACACCCACGCCCGCGACCATGGCCCGGACGGGCACCAGTTCCACGTGGGCGTAGACGCCCACGGCTACGCCCCGATTCCGTTCACGGTCATCGACGAGTGGATCCGCACCCTCCCCGGCATCCAGACCCGCCTCGACGCAGCAATCGATGAAGCCCGCCAGGTGATCGCCAGCTTCGACAACGAGGAGCGGCCGGGCATGGACGCAGTCTTCTACGAGCAGGGATACAA
>JBASAE010000076.1:0-1565 GCA_049654285.1 Microbacterium sp. | reverse complement strand
GGTCCACCGGTCGCGGTTGAATAGCTCACTTGATCTCGATCTTCGTGACCGAGCTGTCCTCGCGGACCTTGTCGACGAGCCCCTGCAGCTGCTTGGTGATCTCCTCGACCGTCATCTTGCCGTCGAGGAACGAGTTCCAGATCGGCAGCTGGTCGGAGTTCATGCCGTACAGGTTGGTCGACTTGATCGTGAAGACGTTGTCGCCCGCCTCCTCCAGCATCTTCGACTGCGACACCAGCGCGGTCGAGCCGAAGCCGTCGGCGGGGACGGTGCCCTTGACGATGGTCGGCGCCAGCTTGTTCTTCGCGAACCAGGTGGCCGACTCCTTCGACAGCATGGTGCGCAGCAGCTCCTTGCCGCCGGCGGGGTTCTTCGCCGCCGTCGGGACGATGAACGGCTCGCCGGCCTCGGCGCGCATGGTGCCCTTCGGCGTCGTCTGGCTGCCGTCGAGCGGCAGCTCCGGGATGCCCATCATCTTGAAGTCCGGCGCGGTCTGCTTCTTCATCTCGTTCTCGATCCACGAGCCCGAGGGGTAGAGCAGCGCCGCCTGGTCGAGGCTCCACTGCGACTGCGCCTGGGTGAACTGCGTGCCCGATCCGCCCGGCTTCATGTAGCCGGCCTGGATGAGGTCGTACAGGATCGTCAGGATGCTCTGCAGTGTCGGGTGCGACCAGGCCTTCGCGTCGAGGTTCTCCAGCGGGAGGCGCACCTCGTCGCCCGACTGGATGACCGCGGAGTCGATCACGAGGGTCTGGTAATAGGTCGCCGCCTCCTTGCCCCAGACGAACAGGTACAGGCCCTTCTCCTTCGCGGCCGCGCCGAGCGCCTTGAGGTCCTCCCAGGTCTTGGGCACCTGGAAGCCGTGCTTCTCGAACAGGCTCGACGAGTACCAGATGCCGTAGACCGTCATGACGTAGTTCAGTGCGACGAACTTGTCGCCGAACGTGCCCGGCGCCTTGACGCCGCCGAACAGCGTGTCGCTGATCTTCGTGCCCTCGAGGTTGTTCGAGTCGAGCACGTCGTCGAGGGTCTCGAGCTGGTCGATGATGGTGTTCCAGCCGATCGAGTTCGCTCCGGAGTTGTCGATCAGGTCCGGCGGGTTGCCGCCGACGAACCGCGGCTGCAGCTCCTGCGCGATCTTGGTCGAGGACGAGACCTTGACGGTCACGCCGCCGAGCTTCGTGTTGCCCTCCATGAGCTTCGCCGAGTTCTCGACGTAATCGATGCCGTAGCCGCCGTCGAAGATGACCGCGTCGACCTTGGAGTTGGCCGCGACGCCGAACGGGTTGTCGGCGCTGACCTCTCCTCCCGGAGCGGCGGACTCGCCGCCGCCTCCGCCGCTGGGTGCTGCGCACGAGGCGAGCGTGAGGCCGAACGGGATGAGGGCTGCGCTGGCGACCGCTCCGCGGAGCAGGTTCCTGCGGCTGATGTTCTCGAGTTCCATCTTGTGACTACCTTTCCCTTGGTGGGGATCAGGGACACCTGGGGCCTTGCCGCCCAGGCTATTCAGGTCTGGACTGTGAGGGAAGATCGAATTCTCGGGGCGTCAGGCGCCACGACGGATC
>JBASAE010000075.1:0-6338 GCA_049654285.1 Microbacterium sp. | reverse complement strand
TCTGCATGTCGTGCTCGACGAACAGCACCGTCATCCCCTGCGCCTTGAGGTCGAGGATGTGGTCGAGCAGTGACTGGGTCAGCGCGGGGTTCACACCGGCCATCGGCTCGTCGAGCATCACGAGCTCGGGCTCGCTCATCAGGGCGCGGGCCATTTCCAGGAGCTTCCGCTGGCCGCCGGAGAGGCTCGCGGCGAAGTCGTCCTTCTTCGCGTCGAGCTTGAACCGGGTCAGGAGGTCGAGGGCCCGCTGCTCGATCTGCGCGTCCTGCCTGCTCCACAGCCAGGGGACCAGCCCGACCCAGAAGTTCTCGCCGCGCTGGTGCTGGGCGCCGAGCTTCATGTTCTCCAGCACCGACAGCATCGCCAGGGCCTTGGTCAGCTGGAAGGTGCGCACCTGCCCCATGCCCGCGATCCGGTGGGCCGGCACGCCCGACAGCGGCGTGCCGTTGAACGACCAGGTCCCGGTGTCGGGCTTGTCGAACCCCGTGAGCAGGTTGAAGAACGTCGTCTTCCCCGCCCCGTTGGGGCCGATCAACGCGGTGATCGCGCCGCGCGGGATCTCGACGTGGTCCACGTCGACGGCGGTCAGACCTCCGAACGTCCGCGTCACCGCATCGGCGACGATGATCGGGTCGACCTTGGCGCAGCCGGGCCGGGCAGGACCCACCTGCAGCCCCGACGTCTTCTCGTGTTTCTTCTCACCGGGCATTGAAGGTCAACTCCTTCTTGGTTCCGAGGATCCCCTGCGGCCGGAACGCGACGATCAGCATCAGTGCGACGCCGACCAGGATGTAGCGCAGCACCCCGGCCTGCACGGTCGAGAGGAAAGGCAGATAGCCGGCGGTGCTCAGCGCGGGGAGGAAGACGGTCAGGAAGGCCATGATCAACCAGAAGATCACCGACCCCACGACCGGCCCCAGCACCGCGACGGCGCCGCCCAGCAGCAGGATCGTCCACAGGAAGAAGGTCAAGGACGGCAGGTAGACGCCCGGGACGACGGCCGAGGGCAGGGAGAGCACCACGCCGCCCAGCGATCCGAGGCAGCCGCCGAAGACCAGGATCTGCAGCTTGTAGGAGAAGACGTTCTTGCCGAGCGCCCGCACGGCGTCCTCGTCCTCGCGGATGCCCTTCACCACGCGCCCCCAGGGGCTGCGCATGGCGAGCCAGACGAGCACGAGGGCGATGACGAGGATGCCCAGTCCGAAGATGCGGATCCACCATCCCTGCTCGTTGAACGTGAAGGGCCCGAATCCGTACGTTCCGGGCGGGAGCGGGTTGGCCTCGCGGAATCCCGTGTGGTAGCCGCCGAGGCCGTCCGCGGCGTTCGTGTACTTCTCGAAGACCGTGCTGTTCAGCAGCAGCCGGAGCACCTCCGCCGCCGCGATGGTGACGAATGCCAGGTAGTCGGCGCGGAGGCGCAGGGTCGGGAGTCCGAGGATCAGGGCGAAGACGACCGAGGCGGCGAGACCGACGAAGATCCCGACCCACCACGGGAGGCCGAACGACAGGATCGAGATCGCGTACCCGTACGCGCCGAGCGCCATGAACCCGGCCTGGCCGAAGTTCAGCAGACCGCCGAAGCCGAAGTGCACCGCGAGACCGATCGTGGCGATCGCATAGGCGATCGTCTCCGGTGCGATGAGCCACACGATCGTGTTGGAAAAGATGAAGGACCAGTCCACGACGCCACCTACCCGATTCTCTCTTTGTGGCCCAGGATGCCCTGGGGCCGGAACAGCAGCACGACCGCCAGCAGCACGAGCGGCGCGACGTATTTCAGATCCGAGGGGAGCCACAGCGTCGAGAGCTCGACGAGGAGTCCGACGATGATCGACCCGACGAGGGCGCCGAACGCCGTGCCCAGTCCGCCCAGCACGATGGCGGCGAAGATCAGGAGCAGGATCTGCCACCCCATGTCCCATTTGATGCCCGGTCGGAAGTACGCCCAGAGCACGCCCGAGAGCCCCGCGAGCGCGGCGCCCATGACCCAGATGAGACGGATCACGCGATCGACGTTGATGCCGGATGCCGCGGCGAGTGCCGGGTTGTCCGAGATGCCCCGCGTCGCCTTGCCGGTGCGGGTGTAGAGCAGCCAGTAGCCCACGCCGAGGAGCACCGCGATGCTGAGGCCCATGCTGACCATGTCGGTCGGCGAGAGGGCGATCGGGCCGACCAGCGTGATCTTCGTCGTGTTCGTCGGCGGAAGCTGCTGCGTGGAGCCGCCGATGAAGAGCTGGAACGTGTAGCGCAGCGCGAGGGACAGGCCCACGCTGAGGATCATGAGCTGCACCGTGCTCAGTCCCTTGCGGCGCAACGGCCGCCATAAGCCCATGTCCAGCAGCAGGCCGAGCACTCCGCTGAGGATCACCGCCAGGGGGATCGCGAGGGGCATCGGTAGGGCGAGGTGCACGCCGAGCGTCAGCGCCGCCACCGCGCCGAAGGTCACGGATTCGGCGTGGGCGAAGTTGGCGAGCCCGATGGTGCCGAAGATGAGCGACATCCCGATGGCCGCGAGCGCGAGCATGAGCCCGAAGTTCAGACCGCTGATGGTCCTCGCGACGATCTGGTCGGTGAGGGACACCACCTCGCGCTGCCCTTCGCCGAGGAAGAAGTTCACCGACTTGCTGTCGGTCAACCCGAACGCGGCGGTGATCGTGGCACCCTCGGGCGAGATCGTGAGGTTCGCGTTCTCGCTCTCGCTCACCACGACGCCCTCGGGGAGGGTGGACTCGACGAGGGTGATGTCGTACTCGCCCTTCTCGGGCACGCCGACCTTCCAGCGCCCCTTCTCATCGGTCTTGACCTTCTCGCTGTAGCCGTGGCCGGAGACGATGATCTCGACGCCCTCCAGCGGCGTGTCGTCGAAGCGCACGTTGCCGGCGAAGACGAAGTCGTACTTGTCGACGTTCACCTCGTCGGCGTGCGCCGCAGCCAGCGGGGAGAACGCCAGGAACAGGGCGGCGAGGAGCGCCCCCAGGAACGTCGCCGCCCACACGGGGGTGCGACGCGTCATCAGGCCCGCCGCCCCGGCGCCGGGCGCGGCAGGTCTCCGCCTCATCGTCATCGATCGCTCATTCCGCCGGCCGACCTCTCTGTCACAAGCTAATAGACATCTAGTATTTCAGTTGGATGTGATCTCTGCAAGCCCGCGGGACAGCGCAGAGGGCCCCGACCGTCATCGATCGGGGCCCTCTGCGCTCTCCGCCGTACGGGCTCACCCGCTCACGGCGCCCGCACCCGGGGTCATCAGTCGGATTCGCGGTGGAAGATGTTCTTCTCGTCGAACTTCGAGATGCCGATCGCGGTCTCGGTGGGGTCACCCGCCTCGTCGAACTTGATGCCGCCGGACAGGCCGTCGTAGTCGACGACCCCGCCGTCGAGGATGATCTTCGCGCCCGCCGCGAAGTCGGTGACCTTGGTGCCCCCGCCTGAGCCCCCGGAGACCTCCTGGAGCTTGGCCGCGAGTGCCGCACCGTCGGTCGAGTTCGCGGCGAGCGCCGCGAGCGCGAGCAGGATGACCGCGTCGTAGCTGGCGTCCGAGTAGGGGAACTCCGTGAGCACGGCGCCGTTGTTGACCTCGGCATAGACGTCGATCAGCCTCTTCTCGAAGTCGCTGCCGATCGGGCGGCCGGGACTCGTGCCCTGCGCACCGGTCATGGTGCCGTCCGGGAAGAGGTCCCCGTACTGCAAGAGGTTCGCATCGACGAGATAGAGGTTGCTGGTGTCGAAGCCCGCCGACTTGAGCGCGGGGATGATCGTCTTGGACTGGTCGAAGCTGATCAGCGCGATGGCGTCCGGCTTCTGCCCCATGACCGAGGCGATCTGCGCGGCGAAGTTCGTGTCGCCGACGTTGAAGTACTCGGTTCCGACGACCTTGCCGCCCGCGCTCTCGAACGTCTCGGCGGTGACCTTCTGCAGGCCGCTTCCATAGGCGTCGTTGAGCGCGATGAAGCCCAGCGTGGAATGCCCGTCGGCGGCGATGAGGTTCCCCAGCACCTCGCCCTGCAGCAGGTCGGACGGCGCCGTGCGCCAGAACAGCCCGCCGTCGTCCCAGGTGGTGAAGTCGGGCGACGTGTTGGACGGCGAGATCAGCACCACGCCGGCGCCGGTGATCTCGTCGATCACGAGCTTGGTGACCCCCGACGAGGCGGTGCCGACGATCGCCGAGACGCCCGAGTTGAGAAGCACGGGCGTCGAGCTGGAGTACGCCTTGTTGTCCGGGTCGCCCGAGTCGGCGTAGGTGACGTTGACGGTGATGCCCAGGTCGGCGTCGTTGATGTCCTTGGCGGCGAGCGCCACCCCCGCCTCCTGACCCGGCGCCTGGTGGGCGAGCTCGCCGGTCTGCGGCAGGAGCGTGCCGATGTTGAGCACGAGATCCTTCCGGGGCCCCTCGTCCGAGGGCTTCTCCTCCTGGGCCGGCGCGCTGCATCCGCTGATCACCAGCGCGCCGACGCCGATGGCGGCGACGGCGGTGATCAGTCGGGCGAGATGCTTCGTGCGCCGCGGACGTCCTGGCTGCGTTGCAAGGCTCATGTCTCTCCTAGTGCGATGAAGGGCGTATCTGCTGCGGACAGGTCGTTCCCTCGGATGACTCGTCACTGAGCAGCAGCTGTTAGATCACTAGTATATCAGATAGATATGTAGCTCACAAGAGCCCCGTCGCCGACGAGAGCTCCGGGTTCCGGCCGCGGGCGCCGACGAGCGCCGCCACACGGGCCATCTCGTTCCCGACGATCATCATGCCCTCGTCGACGCCCATCCCCGGCTTGGCCAACACCTGCGTCGCCCCGCACGCCATCGCGATGTTCGCCGAGATCTGCGCCGAGCGGTCGGTCTCGTTGCACGATCCACCGCAGTAGGCGCCGATGCCGTGGCGACGCAGCAGCAGCAGCGCCTCGATCGTGTTGTTGACACCCCCGAGGTCGGGCATCTTCACCTGGATCACGTCGGCGGCCTGCGCCGCGACGAAGTCGCCGATGTCCTCGAGGGTGTTGCACCACTCGTCGGCCACCAGCCGCACCCCGCAGCCCCGGGCGCGGAGCTCCGCGCGCAGGGCGGGCCAGGCCTCCAGCTGCCCCTCCTTGCTGCCCGCGTCGAGCACGTGCTCCAGCTGCAGCGAGAAGGGCGCCGCCCGCCGCTCCAGCTCCTGCAGGTAGTCGGCGATGCGCGCATGGTCGCGCCCGAAGGCCTCGCCGATCGTGCCGTAGACGTCGAAGTGCAGCACGGGTGCGTAGTCCGCGTCCTCGCGGAGGCCGAGCGTGCGATCGCGCACCCAGGCCAGGTAGTCGGCGAAGACCTCACCCTGCTCCCCGAGCTTGGTCTGCACGTTGTTGATCAGGCCGTGCGGGAGGATCGCCGCCCCCTTGAGGATCATCTTGTCGACGTTGCCGTAGCGGTCGTCTCCGGACTGGGCGTACAGCGGCACGGGGGCGATGTCGACCCCGGTGTCGTACTCGTCGCGGACGACTTCGGCGATCGTGAGTCCCCTCATCCTGGCGACCGCGTCGAGCAACGCCTGGGTGACCCCGTAGCGGATGGACGCGTGCAGGCGGCGCCCATCGACGAGCAGAGAGTCCACCTCCTCCGCGACCCCGCGGAAGCCGTCCAGCATCCGGCCGCGGAGCAGGGGGGCGACGGTCCTCTCGATCTCGGCGGCGGCCGCCGTGGCCGAGAGGACCGGGTCGCGGCCGCCCACGCCCGCGTACTGCACCGCGGCGCAGTCGCCGTGGGCGACCTGGCCGTCGTCGAGCACCAGCAGCACCGAGACCGCTTCTCCGGGTTGCCGGATCGCTCGGAATCCCGCGGTGCGGGGTTCGCCGACATAGGTCAGACCGTCGTGCTCCGCACCTGCCAGGATCGCCGCCTGGTCATCGGTGAAGAAACCCGTGCGCACGGGCACGGCGAGGACATCGCGAATCATCACGAGGATTACCCTTCGGTTTGCGAGAGAGGTAATCGACTCGCGTCGCCCCTCAGCTCAGAGTGATTTCTGCAGCAACTGCCGCGATGCGGTCAGGTGCTCGCGCATCGCTTTCTCGGCGCCCTCCGAGTCGTGCGCCTGAAGCGCCTCGAGGAGAGGCCGGTGGGAGATCATGGTGGCGTTCTGCGCGGGTCGCGACTCCCAGTAGCCGCGCCAGAACCGGAGGTTGTGCTGCAGCAGCCGCTCGGCGGCGTCCTGCAGCAGCGTGTTCCGTACCATCCGCACGAGGAAGAGGTGGATCGCGTGATCGTCCTGCAGGAACGCCTCGTGATCCGTCGCCTCGCGGGCGACGTCTGCCGCATCGATCATCCCGCGCAGGGTCTCGACGTCGGTCGGCGTGGCCCGCCTGGCGGCCACG
>JBASAE010000074.1:0-1620 GCA_049654285.1 Microbacterium sp. | reverse complement strand
GCCCGAGGCGGCCTGCGCGGCGGCGGGCGGCGGCGGATACGCGGATGTCGCAGCCGTACCGTCCGGCGGCGGCGTCAGAGGTGTCGGATTCGTGGTCATGGCATCCACGCTACGCACCGCCGCATCTCCGCGACACGGAGGCACCCCGAGCCCTGCATTCGGGTTTTCCCTACCTCCCGGGCGCCGCACCCCATCCGAGGGGAGCCGAACCGCGGTTCGGAAGCCTCCTGCCACCGTTGGGCCCCCCGCGGGGCAGGATAGCGGCGGGCGGGAGGGCTCGGGTCAGACCACGCCCGTCGTGCCCAGCAGGGTGCCGATCACCCAGGTCGCGACGAGGGCGAGCGCACCACCGATCACCAGACGGATCATCGCCCGAGCGGGGCGCGCACCGCCCAGCTTCGCCGACACGTAACCGGTCACGGCCAGAGCGACCAGCACTGCGGCGAACGTGATCGGCACGCGCAACCCGGGCGGAGGCAGCAGGATCGCCAGCAGCGGCAACAGCGCGCCGAGCGTGAACGCGATCGCCGACGAGATCGCGGCATGCCAGGGATTGACCAGGTCCTCCTGGTCGATCCCGAGCTCGACCTCCAAGTGCGCCGCGAGCGCATCGTGGGCGGTCAGCTCGACCGCCACCCGATGCGCGGTCTCGGCGCTCAGGCCGCGCTGCTCGTACAACTGCGCGAGTTCGGCCAGTTCTTCGTCGGGCATCGTGTGCAGCTCATGCTGTTCCTTGGCGATCAGCGCTTGCTCGCTGTCGCGCTGACTCGATACCGAGACGTACTCGCCGAGCGCCATCGAGATCGCCCCGCCCACCAGGCCCGCGATGCCGGCGACGAGCAGTGCCGCATTGTCCGTCGTCGCACCGGCGACGCCCACCACGAGGGACGCGACCGAGACGATGCCGTCATTCGCCCCGAGCACCCCGGCGCGCAGCCAGTTCAGCTTCTGGTTGATGCCCGCGGCATGGGGTTCGGGATCGTGGGCGGTCGTCATGACGGACAGTCAATCATGCGAATCGGATGCCACCGACGAAGAGGCAGGGAAATGACGCGGCGGGTTTCGTCCCGCGAAGACCCGCACTGAGAGCGCGAAGCGATCCGAAGTGTCGCCTCAATCGCCGGTCGCAGCGGAGACGCGATCGACGAACATCTGCGTCGCCGTGGGCACGTTCGCGTCGTTCGTGGCCGGATCCCAGCCGACCACGGCGATCACGTCGTTGCCCGTGCGGGCGAACTCGCCGACCACGTGGGTTGTCACTCCGCTGATCGTGGCGGTCAGGCGCACCCCGTCGGCGGCGTCCACCCCGGTCGCGTTCGACGCCGTCTGCTCCACCGTCGCCTCGACCGGATCGCCCTGGAAGGTCACCTTCGGATCCTTGACGCACTCGGCGACGGCGGCTTCGAGCATCGTGTACAGCGACGTCGCAGCGGTCTCGTCCGCAGCACTCGCAACGACCGCGGTCAGACTGCGGTCGTTGCTGGTGCCGAACTCGGTCGTTCCGCCCTCGAGCACCGGAGCGGTCTCGAACCCGACGCCGAACAACGCCTTGCACGCGGCTCCCACGGTGACCATCGGATACACCGACTCGAACATCGCCTGGGTGGTGTCGTACTCGTC
>JBASAE010000073.1:0-2166 GCA_049654285.1 Microbacterium sp. | reverse complement strand
GCGCGACGCGCCCCCACGCCTTCAGCGGCACGAAGACCGCGTCCACCGCCGGCCGCGGCCTCGACGGGGTCGCGAGCAGCACGATCACGGCGTAGGCCGCGAACACGAGCCCGATATCGTGCAGGGTGTCGGGATAGCTGCCGGAGATGAAATCGACGTGAAGCATCCGCTCGGCCACCGGCCGCACCAGGTACGCGACCGGGGCGATCGCGAGCATGCCCCACATCGTCCGGTCGCGGCGCAGGCCGTGGCGGAGCAGCAGCGCCCCGAGCAGGAAGAACGGCAGCAGGTTCGTCAGCCGGTACGAGTGTCCGAGCACGGTCCACTCCGCCAGGTGCCGGATGACGGGGCCCGAGGTGACGAGCGGGACGACGTGCTCGCGCGCCAGCGCGTTCACCGGCGCGCTGACCAGTGCGGCGAGGCCGGCGGCGACCGCCAGCCATCTGGTCGGCAGGAGCAGCAGCGGGACTCCGACGATCAGGAGCATGCCCAGGAAGGCGAGCACGATCACGACCCAGGACCCCCAGCTCGCCATCCAGACGCCGAGCGCGATCAGCACGACCCCGCGGATCGCCTGCTGCAGCAGCACGGCTCCGACCCGGCCTCCGGCGTTCCACACCAGCTGCGCCGACATGCCCATCACCAGCGCGAACAGCGGCGAGGCCAGGTCGCTGATGTTGCCCGTGACGGACTTCAGCACGTGCGGGATCCCCGGCAGCATCGGGGCGGCGTGCGCGAGCACCATCGCCACGATCGCCACCCCGCGCAGCACATCGGGGACGATCAGACGAGGAGCGCGCGGGACGGCCATGGGATCAGGACGCCGCGCCGAGCGGCTGTTCGGGCCGCACGCCGTGCAGGCTCTCGTACACGTCGTCCACGAACTGGAGGATCGACGACCCTCCGGTCACCGGACCCCCGGCGAGCAAGCCGTCCATGCCGAGAAGCACCGCGCTGGGTGTGCTCCATTCCGCGATCGAGTCGCGCACGTAGCGCTTCGGATCGTGCAGCGACTGCGGCTCGGTCTTCTCGGTCCATCCGGAGGTCTCCGGCGCGCCGGTCAGCAGCAGGCGCACCGACACCTCGGGCAGCAGGGCGCGGATCGCGGCGAGCTTCTCGTACACTCCGACACACGAACCGCAGCCCGGATTCAGCGCGAGCAGCATCAAGGGCTGCCCGGTCATGCTGAGGGTGCGCACATTGACGAGCTCGCCATCGGCGCGGGTCACCGGCACGGAGGGAGTGCGGACCCGAACGTAGTCGTCATCGTCGTCGGATGCCGCGGGCACCGCCTGGACAGCGGCGGGCGCTTCGCCCTCGACGGGCGCCGGCCACATCGTGAGTGCGACGGTGACCCCCGCTGCGGCGAGGCCGATCGCCCACAGCCAGCCGGCCCCGTCGAGCGCGGCGACCGGGCCGCCCCACAGCGGATTCGCCCAGGCCGTGGCGACGGCGGCCGCGCTGAGCAGCACATACCAGCCGTTGCGCACCACGGTCATCGCGGTGATCTTCTTGCGTGCCCCGAAGCACGCGCACGTGGTATCCGTGCCCGCCTGCACGATGCGCACGACGAAGATCAGGTATCCGGCCATCAGCGCGAGCACGACGATCGAGGCCAGCTCGCCGAGCACACCGCCGAGCAGGGCGAGCGCCGCCCCCAGCACGATCTCACCCCAAGGGTGGAAGCGCAGCAGCCAGGTGCGTCGCAGCGTCGCGGGCACGCCGAGGTCAGCCCAACCCACCAGATCATCGGGACGCCTCAGCTTGGCGACTCCGCTAGCGATCAGCACGGAGGCGACGAGCAGGGGCGGGATGATGCTGAGAGGGCCTGGCACCGGGCAATCCTATCGAGCGGACCTGACACGGCACGAACAGCGACTATGCGTGCCAACAGCAAGGAGGGCCGTCCCGAACGAGATGGCCCTCCTTGCTGTCACAGAATATCTCAACGCATCGCGTCAGTTGTCCTCAACGGCGTCGGGCTGAAGGGACAGCTCACCGAAGTACGGCGATGTGAGATCGGCATCGAAACCCTCCGGGAGTTCTGCCAGGCTCTCCGGCGCAGCGCTACGACGGAAGCTCGGCTGCGGAGTCGTGCAGATGCTGTAGGAGAGATCTCCCACCCCGACGTGCTGGCTGCTCGAGTAGCCGGTGAGGCCGGCGAGA
>JBASAE010000072.1:0-2529 GCA_049654285.1 Microbacterium sp. | reverse complement strand
GGCGCCATCCGACCCGGGCGCGCGCGATGCCGAGGGCGAGCTCCACCTCGCCCGGGACGCTGACGGCGGGGAGCGCCGTGTTGCCGCTCAGCACGTCGAGGTGCCCGAGCGCCCGCTCCCAATCGTCCTCGTCCATGAGGCTGCGCGCCACCAGCCATCTCGCCACCGCGGCTTCGTCGTGACGGCCGGCTTCCTGGTATGCGGCGATCGCGGGTTCTCCCACCCTGAGCAGCTCCGCATGCGCGTGCCGCACGGCGAGCTGATGCAAGAGCCCCAGGCTCGGCACGTCCCGATCTTCGTCCACGATGGCCGCATCCGCAGGAAGCCGATCGGAGATCTCGCCGAGCCGGACGAGAACGTCCTTCAGCTCCGGCCGGGCCGCGGGCGCCGTTGCGAGCCCCTCCCTCAGCAGTTCGCGGAGCCCGTCGGGAAGGGGCCGATCCGGGATCTCGAGCCGGCCGGCGTGGATCCGGTGCACCATCGCCACCGTATCCTTCTCCCCGGCGACCTCGAACGGCGCACGGCCGAAGAGGAGGGAGAACAGCGTGGCCGTGAAGGAGTACTGTTCGCTCGCGAAGGATCGACACGGTGCGTCGCTGAGCATCTCCGGCGGCGCCCAGGGTACCGAGACCCCCCAGTACTCGGTCTCGGCAGATGCGTCATCGTGCAGGTCCGCGGCGTTGCCGAAGTCGGCGAGCACGGATCTCCCGTCCGGCCGGACGAGGATGTTGGGGGGCTTGACGTCGCCGTGCAGGATGCCGCGGTCGTGCAGCGCCTCGAGCGCTGCGCCGATCTCGAGGGCGCAGCGCAGCACCGTGGGGAGGGACAGCGCCTCGTTGCGCAACCGCTGGGCCATCGGCGCGCCGATGAACTCCATGACCAGGTAGCCGCGACCGTCCGAGGCTGTGCCGACACTGTGCACCGTCGCGATCGAAGGGTGCTCGACGGCCGCCATCAGCGTCGCCTCCCGCTGGATCAGCTGCGGGGAGAGGCCGGAGTGCAGCACCTTGACGGCGACCGGGCGCTCGGGCGCTCGCTGGCGGTAGAGATAGACATCGCTGCTGCCGCCCCGGCCCAGGCGCCGCATGGCCTGATAGCCCTCGAGCACGGGCGGCTCGCTCGGCATCCGCTCGCGGTGCGGCGGCTTCGGCGCCTCCTCTGCGGACTCCTCGCGCGCACCGGTGAGCAGATCGTCGAAACGGTTGCGAGCCGGGATGCGCTCCCCCCGGGCGCGGGCGACCAGCTCGGCCACTCGTGTCACGCCGATCGTCCTGTCCATGGTCGCTTCGTGATCGATGCCCGTGGCCGTCTCGCGCTCGCGGATGATCGTGTCTTCGATATCCCACTGCGAGGGTGCCATGATCGATTATCACCGTGTTCCCGGAGAGGACGTCAACCGCGATGTCGCGACCCACCCTGCTGTACTACAGCGAGGATGCCGGCGACGTCTACGGTTTCTGGCAGTGGCTCGATCGCGGCACGGGCGAGCCACGGGGATTCCGTATCGCACGCGAGGCCATCGCCCCCCTCGCCGGTGAGCTCAGGGCCGCCCTGCCGACGCTGCTGCCCGGTGAGACGCCGCCCGTCGCGACCGAGCGGATGCTCTCGACGGGCATGCTCACCGCGCCGGATCGGGAGCGGCGCTTCTCGCAGCGACTCAGCGCCGCGCTCCTTCCCGAGGCGCTCGTCGCCGAGATCCTCGACGCCGCAGCCTCGGGCACTCCGCTGCTGCGCATGCTGCCCGCGGCATCCTGCGCGGCCTTCCCCTGGGAACTGCTCCTGCTCGATGCCGGCGGCACGACCCGACGGCTCATCGACCTGGTCGACATCGTCGCCGATCCTCCCGCCGGGGTGCATTCCGGCCGATCGCGTGCGCCCCGCCCGTACGTCGAGGCCGCGAGGGCCGTGCACCTGATCGACCCGGCACCCGCCGCCGGCGGCCTGGGGCGCATTCTGACGCGTGAGCAGCGCGAGGCCCTCCTCGCCGCGAATCCCGGAACCTGGTCGGGAGACCCCTCCGGGGTCGTCACCCGCGCCGAGCTCTCCCAGCGGTTGCGCGGCGAGGGCCCGCCCTCCCGCATCCTCTACGTCGGCCACGTCGTCAGCCCGGAGTCGCACGCGGGGGCGACCTCGCTGATGCTGGGCGATCCGGAGACGATGTACGGCGTGCTGCCGGTCGTGGACGAGACGAGGCCGTTCAGCGCGCTGGATCTGCTGGAGGGCACGATGTTCGCCGAGCAGCGACTGCACGATGCTCCGCTGTCATTCCCCGACCCCGTCATCTGGCCGAGCGGACGGCGTGAGGCGCTGCCGGGGCACGAGATCTGGCCGATGCCTCCGCGCGTGGCGCTCATCGCCTGCGACTCCGGCGCCGACCTGGGCCGGAGCGAGCCTTTCGGACTGGCGATCGCGTGCATCAACGCCGGCGCCGAGATCGTCACGGCCACCCGCTGGACGCTGCCGACCAACCGCGTGTTCCGTCCCGCGCCCGCCCTGCGCCCGGGAATCGACCCTCAACCGCTGTTCGAC
>JBASAE010000071.1:0-2607 GCA_049654285.1 Microbacterium sp. | reverse complement strand
ACCCCGACCTTCACCGCGTCGACACCGGCGTCCACCAGCGCCTGCGCGCCCTCGCGGGTCGCGACGTTGCCGCCGATGATGTCGATGTGCGCGAAGGACGGGTCGGCCTTGAGCCGCTTCACGAGGTCGATCACGCCCTGGGACTGTCCGTTCGCGGTGTCCACCACGAGCACGTCGACTCCGGCGTCCCGCAGCGCCTCGGCACGCTCCCAGGCGTCGCCGAAGAAGCCGATCGCCGCGCCCACGCGCAGCCGGCCCTGGTCGTCCTTGGTGGCCAGCGGGTACTTCTCGCTCTTGTCGAAGTCCTTGATGGTGATGAGCCCTGCGAGCTTGCCGTCCGCGTCGATCAGGGGCAGCTTCTCGACGCGGTGCCGGGCGAACAGCGCGATGACCTCGCCCGCGGCGACGCCGACCGGTGCGGTGACGAGGCCCTCCGAGGTCATGACGTCGCGCACCTTGGTGGTCTGCTTCTCGAAGCCCGAGACGAACCTCATGTCGCGGTTGGTGACGATGCCTATCAGCCGGCCCTCGTCGTCGACCACCGGAAGGCCCGAGATGCGGTACTTCGCGCACATGGCGTCGACCTCTTCGATCGTGGCGTCCGCGGTCGTCGTGATCGGATCGGTGATCATGCCCGACTCGCTGCGCTTGACGCGGTCGACGTCGGCCGCCTGATCGGCGATCGACAGGTTGCGGTGCAGGATGCCGAGACCGCCCTCCCGGGCGATCGCGATCGCCATCCGTGCCTCGGTGACGGTGTCCATCGCGCTGGAGAGCAGCGGCGTGGCGACCGAGATGCGGCGCGTCACGCGCGAAGACGTGTCGGCTTCACTGGGGATGACGTCGGTGTGCCCCGGAAGCAGCAGCACGTCGTCGTAGGTGAGCCCGATGAATCCGAACGGGTCGTGCTGCTCCATGGAAGCTCCTCTGCGCCGATGGGCGCGGTCGAAAACGGTATGCGCGGGGGACGACGGCGGCCTGGACGACGGATGCGTCCTTGATGATTCTAAACGCCCAGACACGCCCGATATTCCGCCGGCTTCCGCTCCAGGGTGCGGGATCGACCCGAACGGGGTTACGCTCAGTGCGACGTCCGTCACCCGAGCGAGGCGCTGAGGCACGCTCGGAAGCACTCGATGCGGAGGCTCCGTGGGACTCAAGACAACGGCACTTCGCCGACCCCGAGGCGGATGGGCGGTGCTGCTGGCGATCCTGGCGGCGCTGCTGTCCGCGATCGTCCTCTCACCCGGCGCGCACGCCGCCCCCGGCGACGACCAGGAGAAGACGCCGTTCTACTTCGCCGGCAACGTCACGTTCGACGACAAGCCCATCGACGGCGTCGTGATCGGTGTCGACGGGAACGGCTTCACGGCCGAGACCAAGACCGACGCGGAGGGCAAGTGGCGCCTGTACGTGCCGAAGAAGGCGCAGTACACGCTCATCATCGACGAGAAGACCCTGCCCGACGGCGTGATCATCGACCCGGCGCAGCTGCCCGAGGGGATCACCCCGGTCGCGGGAACCACCGGCAAGTTCGAGGCCGAGTTCGGCCTGACCGGCACGAAGATCGTCAACCTCTTCCTCGGCAAGGGCGAGCGCGTCACCGAGTCGATGTTCGACCAGATCCTCTCCCGCACGGTCAACGGGCTGAACTTCGGGCTGCTGCTCGCGCTGGCCTCGATGGGCGCGGCACTGATCTACGGCACCACCCGACTGGGCAACTTCGCCCATGCCGAGATGGTCACCTGGGGCGGCCTGATCGCACTGGTGTTCACCGCCTGGTGGCACCTTCCGCTGTGGGTCGGGCTGCTCGGCGCGATCATCGGCGGCGGACTGCTCGGCTGGGGACTGGACGCCGGCCTCTGGGCGCCGCTGCGCCGGCGGGGGATGAGCGTCGTGCCCCTGATGATCGTCAGCATCGGCCTCTCGCTCGCACTGCGCTACGTCTTCCAGTTCATCATCGGCGGCGGCACCTCGCAGCTGCCGGGGGCCAGCCCTGAGCCGCTGCACTTCGGGCCGATCAGCCTGTCGTACATCGACCTGATCAGCATGACGGTCAGCCTGATCGTGATCCTCGGGGTGGCCTTCTTCCTGACCCGCACCCGGATCGGCAAGGCCACCCGCGCGATCTCGGACAACCCGCAGCTCGCCGCGGCCACCGGCATCGACGTCGACAAGGTCATCCGGCTGGTGTGGATCCTCGCGGGCTCCCTGGCCGCGATCTCCGGCATCCTGTGGGCGTACTTCCGCCCCGGTGTGAAGTGGGACATGGGCACCCAGATGCTGCTGCTGATCTTCTGCGCGATGACGATCGGCGGCCTCGGCACCGCGTTCGGCGCACTGATCGGCTCGCTCATCGTCGGCGTCGCAGTCGAGGTCTCGACGCTGTGGATCCCCTCCGACCTGAAGTACGCCAGCGCGCTGATCGCGCTGATCGTCATCCTGCTGGTACGCCCGCAGGGCCTGCTCGGGCGCAAAGAGAGGTTGGGCTGATCATGGACTGGGGAAGCATCTTCGGCAACACCGCGGTCTATCTGCTGAGCCCGGTCACGATCGCCTATGCGCTCGCGGCCACCGGCCTGGCGGTGCACTTCGGCTACGCCGGCC
>JBASAE010000070.1:0-5476 GCA_049654285.1 Microbacterium sp. | reverse complement strand
AGAACCGACCCGCGGAACGTCCGATGTCGCGGGTAGTGTCTCCGCATGGCCTCTTTCGCAACCCTGGACACCCCGGTCGGCAGCGTCGGCGTGGCCAGTGACGGAGCGGCGATCACGCGCGTCACCTGGACGACCGCGATCACCGGACATCCGCGGGATCCGGTGCTCGTCGAGGCGATGCGACAGCTGCGCGCCTACTTCGACGGTGAGCTGACCGCCTTCGCGCTGCCGTTCGATCTGGGGCAGCAGTCCGACGTCACCCGTGCCGTGCTGACCACGCTGTACGACACCGTCGCCCATGGCGAGTCGGTCACATACGGAGAGCTCGCCGAGCGCAGCGGCACCGGGGTCCCCGCCCGTGCGATTGGTTCGATCATGGGCGCGAACCCGATCCCGATCATCGTCCCGTGCCACCGCGTCGTCGCCGGTGACGGGTTGGGCGGCTACTCCGGCGGCGCGCCGGGCGAAGGGCTGGCGACCAAGCGTTGGCTGCTGGAGCACGAGGGCGCCCTGCCGCCCGCGCTGTTCTGACCTCGGGAGCCGGATCCGATCTGCGCAGACCGGGGCATCCCGCAACCGCTCCGTCCGGGGATGGCAGGATGGGGGCGTGGAAGAGCTGGAGCGTCGCCGCGACATCATAGCGATCCGCCGGGTGCGCGATCGGATCGACCGGGAGTACGCGAAGCCGCTCGACGTCGAGACCCTCGCCCGTGACGCGCACCTCTCGGCCGGGCACCTCAGCCGGGAGTTCCGCCGGATCTACGGCGAGCCGCCGTACTCTTACCTCATGACCCGCAGGGTGGAGCGGGCCATGACACTGCTGCGTCGCGGCGACCTCACCGTCACCGAGATCTGCTTCGAGGTCGGGTTCAGCTCGCTCGGGACGTTCAGCACACGATTCGCCGAGCTCGTCGGCGTCTCGCCCACCGCGTATCGTCGCGATCCCCGGGTCACCGGGCCCGGCATCCCGCCCTGCCTGGCGAAACAGGTCACCCGGCCGAGGCGGGCCGGGAAAGCGGACGGAGACGATCGATCAGGAATCGAGAAGCACGGGCCGGATCCCGCGCCGTAGCGTGAACGGTATGAACATCAGCATCCACAACACGTTCCTCCCGCACACCGACGCCGAGGCCGCTCTCGGCTTCTATCGCGACATCCTCGGCTTCGAGGTGCGCAAGGACGTCGGCTATCGGGACATGCGCTGGATCACGGTCGGCCCGGTCGGCCAGCCCGAGACCTCGATCGTCCTGTACCCGCCGGCCGTCGACCCGGGCATCAGCGCCGAGGAGAAGCAGGTCGTCCTCGACCTCATCGCTAAGGGCGTCTACACCCAGATCACGCTCGCGACCGACGACCTCGACGGACTCTTCCCGCGTCTCGAGGCGGCCGGCGCCGACGTCGTGCAGGAGCCGATCGACCAGGACTACGGCGTGCGCGACTGCGCGTTCCGCGATCCGGCCGGGAACCTCATCCGGATCAACCAGGTGTAACGCCCCGGAGCCGGTCCACCGGATGCGGGGCGAGAGGGGCGCACTCGTCGAGGTGTCACTTGTGCGGGAAATGAGCGCAGGATCCCCTGTGTTTGTGACACCTCGCGCGGGCGCCACGAGCGGGCGGGGAGCCGGGAAGCTCGGGGTGAGGCCGGCGCGGGGGAGTCCGCTTCCGGGAGGGCCCTCAACGACCGATGAGCCGCGCCATCCAGGCCTCCACCTCGTCGGCCGTCCGGGGGATGCCGGCGGAGAGGTTCACCGGGCCGTCCTCGGTCATCAGGATGTCGTCCTCGATGCGCACGCCGATGCCGCGCAGCTCTTCCGGCACCGTGAGGTCGTCGACCTGGAAGTACAGCCCCGGCTCGATCGTGAACACCATGCCCGCCTTCAACTCGCCGTCGTAGTACATCTCGCGGCGGGCCTGCGCGCAGTCGTGCACGTCGATGCCCAGATGGTGGCTGGTGCCGTGCACCATGTACCTGCGGTGCTGTCCGCCCCGATCGGCGTCGAGCGCCTCGTCGGCGGTCACCGGCAGCAGACCCCACTCGGCCACCCGGCGGGCGATGACCTGCATCGCCGCCTCGTGCACGGCGCGGAACCTCACACCGGGCCGTGCGGCGGCGAAGGCGGCATCGGCCGCCTCGCGCACCGTCTCATAGACCCGGCGCTGCACCTCGCTGAAGGTGCCGTTCACCGGCAGTGTGCGGGTGATGTCGGCGGTGTACAGGCTGTCCGCCTCGACGCCGGCGTCGACGAGGATGAGATCCCCGGGGATCACCGCGCCGTCGTTGCGGGTCCAGTGCAGATAGCAGGCATGCGGGCCGGAGGCCGCGATGGTGTCGTAGCCCTCGCCGTTGCCGTCGCTGCGCGCGCGCAGATGGAACACACCCTCGACGATGCGCTCGCCGCGGGCGTGCCCGGCCGCCCGCGGAAGATCGCGGATGATGTCGTCGAAACCGGATGCCGTGATCGCGACCGCGTGCCTCATCTCGGCGATCTCGTACTCGTCCTTGACGAGGCGCAGCTCGGAGACGAACCGGGTGAGGTCGTCATCGGCGTCCACGACGAGGTCGGCGCCCCCTGCCGCGAAGTCGTCGAGGTGCGCGGTCGCGAGCCCGAGGTCGGCGGCGACGGCCGCGAGCGACGGTCGCGGTCCGATCCAGAACTCGCCGATCGTGGCATCCGAGTAGAACTCCGCCGTGGTGCGGTCGGCACGCTCGCGGAAGTACAGCGTGACCTCGTGACCGTCACCGGTCGGATCGAAGACCAGCAGGGAGTCGGGCTCGGAGTCGGCCGCCCAGCCGGTCAGATGCGCGAACGCCGAGTGCGCGCGGAACGGATAGTCGGTGTCGTTGCTGCGCTGCTTGAGGGAGCCGGCGGGAATCACGAGGCGCTTGCCCGGGAAGGCCTGCGAGACGGCATCCCGCCGAGCCGCGGCGAACGGCGCCTGCGCGCGCGGCGCGGGCAGCGACTCGACTCGATCGGCCCATTCGGTGCCGATCGAGTCGAGGAACCCTTGCGGGAAGGGCTGCCGACGGTTGCTCTTCTCCTCGACGGCCTCGGGCTCGGCGATCGTGTCGCGCTCTGCGGTGCTCATGGGTCAATCCTCTCACTCCTCCCGCCGGTCGCGGAGGGGGAACGCAGCCGGGGACCGGCGCCCACGACGCATGCCCTCTTCGCGTCCCGGACGCGGAGGGAGAACGCGCCGGAGGAGGCCACGGGAGATGCGAGATCCACCCGTGCGGTGTCGATGAGAGGCGACCGGGGAGGCGGGGGTCAACGACGAGGGTGCTCGACCGGGGTCACCCGACCGGCTCGAGCTGCGCCACGAGGGCGCGGTGGTCCGAGCCGCCGGCGTCCTGCACGACGACCGAGCCGGAGGCACGCCAGCTCGGCGAGGCCATGATGTGGTCGATCGGCGCGCCGGCGAGGATGGGCAGAGCGCTCGGCCAGGTCCCGGCGAGGCCGTTGCCCGTGCGGGTCGCGACGTCGCGGCACACGCCCATGTCGCCATCGCCCGTGCCCAGACCGGCCACGTGGTCGATCGTCGCGTTGAAGTCCCCGGCGAGGACGACGTTGCCGCTCGGGCACTGGTCGGCGATCCAGCGCAGATCCGACTCCCACTGCGACATCGCGGACTCCCGCGGGGCGACCGCGTGCACGGCGACGACGATGGGGCCCTCGCCGTCGATCGGCATCGCGACGACGCTGGGCACCGCGCCGGTGTTGCTCGACCCGTCGGCCGAGGACTCGATCACCGAGTAGTCGCCCAGCCGCGGCGAGATCAGCACCGTGGTCTGCCAGGCCTGAGGGCCGTTGGGCACGTCCGGGCGGATGTTGACGTTGTGCACCCACATCGGATGGCCGCTCTCGCGCATCAGCACGGCGATCTGCTCGCCCACGCCCTCGGCGGTCTCGGGCAGGGTCACGATGTCCGCCTGCTGCTCGAGCGCGGTGCGCGCGATCACCTCGGCCGACGCGGCCTCGCCGTTCGTGTTCCAGGTCATCACCCGGATGCTGGTGTCGGCCTTCTCGGGCAGTCCTCCCGCCCCGAACCCGCGCGTGAACCCGATCAGCCCGGTCGCCCCCGCGGCGAGCAGCGACACGATCAGGATGGACGCCGCGAAGCCGCGCAACGGACGGATCAGCGCGAACAGCGCCGCGAGCAGGGCGAGAGCGAGGAACCCGGCGAGCATCGCGCCGCGGAACGACACGAGCTGTGCGAACGGGAACGTGCGCTCCAGATGGAAGAACTGCGGCCACACCGTCACCGCCGCGGCGATCGCGTACAGCACGGTGACGAGGATTCCCAGCAGTCGAAGCATCGGATCGAGCCTAGGAGATGCGGCTGTGACGGGCCTGACCGCACCCAGTGGGTACTCTCGGATCATGACCATGGCAGCACGGCGCTTCGAGGGGCCGGGCGACCTGCACCTGCATTCGAACCACTCCGACGGCACCGAGACACCGGCCGAGGTGGTGCGTCAGGCGCACGCCCACGGCGTCCGGACGATCGCGCTGACCGACCACGACCGCACCAGCGGCTGGGCGGAGGCGGGCGACGCCGCCGTCGCGCTCGGCTGCACCTTCCTCCCCGGGATGGAGCTCTCCGCGCGGCACGAGTGGCGCAGCGTGCACGTGCTCGGCTATCTCTTCGATCCCGCCGACGCCGCGCTCGCCGCCGAGACCGCACGCATCCGCGACGACCGGATCGGTCGCGCCGAGCGGATCGTGCGCAACATCGCGCGCGACTACGCCGTGAGCTGGGACGACGTGCTCGCGCAGACCGCGGGCGACGCCACCATCGGGCGTCCGCACATCGCCGACGCCCTCGTCGCACGCGGCATCGTGCCCGATCGCTCGGCGGCGTTCGGGGGCATCCTGCATCCGCGCGAGGGGTACTACGAGCCGCACTACGCACCCGACCCTCTCACCGCGGTGCGGCTGATCACGGATGCCGGGGGAGTGGCGATCATCGCGCACCCCGCCACCGCGGGGCGGGATCGCATGATGCCGGCGTGGTTCATCGAGCGGTTGATCGCCGCGGGACTCGGCGGTTTCGAGATCGGGCACCGGGAGAACACGGCGGCGGGCAGGCGGATGCTGGGCGAGCTCGCCGCCCGCCATGACCTGATCGTCACCGGGTCGAGCGACTACCACGGATCCGGCAAGCCGAACCGTCCCGGCGAGAACACGACGTCGGACGACATGATCGCGCGCATCATCTCCGCGGGCACCGGGTCCGAACCGCGGTATCCGTCCACCGGGGGTGGCACTCTCACCCCCGGCGGCTGAGCGAGCGGCCGCCGGGCGCGAGAGGCGAAGACCGGCGCGCACCCCTGGGAAGCGGCGCGGGTCTCGAGCAGTTCGTCTCGTCGAGCACTTCGTCTCGCCGACGCGCTGCGCTCGTTCCTCGCTCGATGATCGGGGGTACGGCGTCGCGGGACCACCGGCGGAGAATGTCGAGCGAGCGCTCCGTCAGGCCC
>JBASAE010000069.1:0-11119 GCA_049654285.1 Microbacterium sp. | reverse complement strand
ACGAAGCCGATCCGGTCGCGCCGCAGCCGCGCGAGCCGCCCGTGCGAGGCGGTGTCGAGTCGCTCCCCGACAAGCGTGATCTCCCCGGCATCCGCCCGCTCCAGGCCCGCGAGACAGTACAGCAGCGTCGACTTGCCCGATCCGGAGGGGCCCACGATGCTGACCAGTTCGCCGGGACGCACGTCGAGGTCGATGCCGCGCAGCACCGGGACGCGTTCGCCGCGGCCCAGCGGATAGCTCTTGGTGACTCCGCGTGCGGAGAGGAATGCCGGTGTCATGCCCCCCAGCCCACCGCACCCCCGCCCACCGCGCAGTACCCCCGGCGAGAGTTCGGGGTATCTCCAGCGCTACCGCGCCGACCCCGACGTACCGTCGAGCCCCCCCGCGTAGCGACGCCGTCGAGCGGGGGTCTCGACGACAGGCAGGGGGCTCGGCGCGCAAGGGCATGGAGTAGAGCTGGCGATACTCCGCGCGGGTGCGGTGCTGCGTAGGCTGGGCGTCGTGGAGAAGCGCACGATCTGGCGGGGGCTCATGCTGCCGCCGTGGCGCTTCGTCGCATCGCGGTGGCCGTGGATCGGCCTCGCGTACGTGGCGATCAGCGCGGTGCTCGCCCTCCCCGCGGCGCTCCTCGTCGTGCTGACCCTGTTGCTGCTCCCGCTGTGCGGGATCGGCTATGGCGCCTTCGAGCGCCTGCGACTGAGGATGCTGGGCGTGCCGCGCATCGCGAGCGGACACGTCCGCGTGCCGCCCGGAGAACGGCATCACTGGCTGGGCGTGCGGCTGGGGGAGCCGGCCACCTGGCGTGAGGCGGCCGCGCTGCTCGCCGGGATCGTGTTCGGTGCGCTCGGCCTGGTCGCCCTCACGGCGCAGGCGGCGACGTTGATCGTCCTGGTCGGGGTCCCGGCGGTCGCGAAGGACCGGGGCCATGCCGAGGTCACGCTGTTCGCCGACGTGCGGCTGATGCTCGGCCCGGCCGACTGGTGGCTGCCGCTGCTGCTGGTGCCGATCGCCCTGCTGCTGGGCGCCTACCTGAATGCCGCGCTCGCCGCGGCGCAGGGCGCGGTGAACCGCTGGCTGCTCGCTCCGCGCGACGCCGAGATCGACCGGCGGGTGGAGCAGCTCACCCGATCCCGTGCCGCCATCGTCGACGCGCACGAGCGCGAGCGGCGCCGGATCGAGCGCGATCTGCACGACGGAGTGCAGCAGGAGCTGGTGGCGATCGCCGCCCGGCTCGGTCTGCTGGAGCTGGAACTGGACGCCGGCGACGCGGATGCCGCCCGTGTCGCGCTGCGGCAGGCGCAGCGGCAGACCGAGAGCGCGCTGGCGACGCTGCGCGAGACCGTACGCGGCATCCATCCTGCGGTGCTCGGCGATCGCGGGCTCGCCGCCGCCGTCGAAGACCTCGCCGGCCGTGGCGTGATGCCGATCCTGATCCGCGATCTCGGGTTCCCCCGGCTGCCGGCCGCGTACGAGGCGGCGGCGTACTTCGTGGTCGCCGAGGCGGCCAGCAACGCCGCCAAGCACTCCGCCGCGACCGCGATCACGGTCACTCTCGCGTCGGACGAGGGGATGGTGAGGGTCGTCGTCTCGGACGACGGGCACGGCGGCGCTGACCCGGCTCGGGGCACCGGCCTGGTCGGCCTGATCGAGCGTGCCGACGCACTCGGAGGGGCGTTGCGCATCGACAGCCCGACGGGCGGTCCGACCGTGCTCACCCTCACCCTTCCCGCTGGCCCCGGCGGCTCGGCGGCGGATGGGGCGATGCGGGAGCGGGCCGGGAGGGCCGGGGTGGCCTCTCACGACGTCGGTCCGCACGCGAACGGGGCGGAGGCGACGGATGCGCATCCTGCTCGCCGATGACGCGACCCTGCTGCGTGAGGCGCTGCACGCGCTCCTGACGCGACTCGGGCACGAGGTCGTCGCCGCGGCCGACACGGCGCCCGCCCTGCTGGCCGCCTTCGCCGCCCAGCAGCCAGCGCCCGATCTCGTCGTGACCGACGTGCGGATGCCTCCGGACGGCACCGACGACGGGCTGCGCGCCGCCCTGACGATCCGTGCGGAGCATCCGACCCAGCCGATCCTCGCGCTCTCGCAGTACGTCGCCGACCGCTACGCGCGCGAACTGCTCACGCTGCCCGAAGGCGGCGTCGGCTACCTGCTCAAGGAGCGCGTGAACCGCATCGCCGACTTCGACCGTGCGTTGCGCACCGTGGTGGCGGGCGGCACCGTGATCGACCCGGAGCTCACCCGCCACCTGCTGCGCCGCGATGACGGTCCGCTCACCGCGCTCAGCCCGCGCGAGCGGGAGGTGCTCGGACTGATGGCCGAGGGGGCGTCGAACGCCGACATCGCACGCACGCTGTTCCTCAGCGACGCCGCGGTCCGCAAGCACGTCGGCAACATCTTCGCCCGGCTCGGGCTGCAGCCTGCCGACGAGAACCGCCGCGTGCGTGCCGTCCTGCTCTACCTCGACGCCGTGCGCTGAGCACCGCTGCGGCGCGGCCGCCGGCGGTGGGGCGCCCGCCGCGTCGGCACCCGGGCGACCGGATCGCGGGTCACCGACGCACGAGACCCTCCCGAGAGTCTCGGGAGGGTCTCGTGCGTGGAAGGCTCAGGCCTCGGCGGATGCCTTGCGCAGCCGCGCGATCGCCAGCTCCGCGAGGATCGCGGCCTCGCGGGCGAGCACCTGGTCGTCGAACAGCACGTGCGGGGAGTGGTTCATCGCCGCGGTCGCGAGGTCGACGTCGTCGGGGGTGGCCGACAGCGAGATGAACGTGCCCGGCACCTCGGCCAGCACGAACGAGAAGTCCTCCGAGCCCATCATCCCGTGCGGGGGCACGACGACCTGGTCCTCGCCCAGCAGGTCGCGCAGCTCGGCGATCACGAACTCGGTCTCGGCGGCGTCGTTCACGGTCGGGATGTACTGGGTGCGGAAGTCCACCTCGGCTGTGCAGCCGTATGCCGCCGCCATGCCCTCGGCGAGCGAGGCGATGAACCCCGGCAGCGCGTCGAGCGCGGCCTGCGACATCGTGCGCACGGTCGCTCCCAGCGTGGCCGACGGCGGGATGACGTTCACCGCCTCGCCGGCGCTGAGCTGTGTCACCGAGATCACCACCGGGTCGAACACCTCGAAGCGGCGGGTGATCATGCTCTGCAGGTTCGCCGCGATCAACGTCAGCGGCAGCACCGGGTACGCCGCGCTCTGCGGCTGCGACCCGTGCCCGCCCTTGCCGTGCACGGTGATGTGCAGCTCGCTCGACCCCGCCAGCAGTGTCCCGGGCCGAGTGGCGACCAGGTTGCGCGGACCGGGTCCGACGTGGATCGCGTACGAGCCCACGGGACGTTCGCCCGCGGCGTCGAGGACGCCTTCCTCGATCATCACGGAGGCGCCGTTGTAGCCCTCCTCGCCGGGCTGGAACATGAAGATCACGCTCCCTTCGACCTCGTCGCGGCGGGCCGAGAGCAGCCGCGCCGCGCCGACCAGGCCCGCGGTGTGCAGGTCATGGCCGCAGGCGTGCATCCGCCCGGTGGGGGAGGCGTACTCCAGTCCGGTCTCCTCCCGCACCGGCAGGCCGTCCATGTCGCCGCGCAGCAGCACGACCCTGCCCGGCTTTCCCCCGCGCAGCACCGCGGTGATCGAGGTGGTCCTCGTGCCCGTGCTGATCTCCAACGGAAGGCCTTCCAGGGACTGCAGCACGCGCTGCTGCGTCCAGGGCAGATCGAGTCCGACCTCCGGGTTGCGGTGCAGGTCCCGGCGCAGCTCCTGCAGCTCCGGGAGGATCGCCTCGGCATCCTCGAGCAATGTCATGGTCTCTCTTCTCTCTTCTCTTCGAGTTCTCTCGGGCCTGTCAGACGGCTTCGTTCTCGATCACGGGAACAGCCGTGGTCTGCGCGCCGCGGACGCGCACGAGCAGGAGCAGCAGGAAGGCGAGGGCGAAGGCCGCCGCGCAGATGATCCACACCGTGACGTATCCGCCGATCGACGAGGCCTTCACGTCGGGCAGGGCGAACGCGCTCAGCACGACGGCGAACACGGCGCCGGCGACCGAGCCGCCGAGCGTCTTCAGCGTGTTGTACAGCCCGGTCGAGATCCCGGTCTCGGACGCCGGCGAGAGCTCGGCCACCAGGGCCGGGAGGGCGCCGAGCAGCAGGCCGCCGCCGAGGCCCGAGAGCACCACGCTCGTGATCACCACGGGGAAGGCGGCGTGGCCGACGGCGAGCAGCAGGTTGGCGACCGCGGCGAGGCCCACGCCGAGCATCAGCACTCCGCGCATCGTCACCTTTGCGGCGATCGAGGCGAACACGGCGGCGCCGAGCGCGGCCAGCAGGGCGGATGCGGCGGTGAGCAGGCCGATGACGCTCGGCGTGAGCGCGAAGCCGTAGCCGACCGCGGCGGGGTCGGCGCCGTAGAAGGTGGTCATCACCGTCTGCGTGCCGAACAGCGAGATGCCGAACAGGAACGAGGTGGCGTACACCGGCCACAGCGCGCGCGAGGCGACGATGCGCACGTTGATCGCGGGGCTCTCCACGCGCAGCTCCCACAGGATGAAGCCGATGACGAGGGCGATCGCGAGCGCCAGGGTGCCGATCGTGGCGAGGTTGCCGAAGCCGCTCGCCTGGGCGCTGCGGAGTCCGAACAGGATCGCCAGCATGCCGATCGCGAGCAGGGCGAAGCCGAGCCAGTCGATCTTCGAGAGGGTGCGCGTGGTCGACTCGGGGACGACGGTGAACACGATCACCGCGCAGACCAGGACGATCGCCGCGGGGACGAGCAGGGCGGGCACGATCGGCAGCCCGGTGCCCACGAACCCGCCGATGATCGAGCCGAGGACGGCGCCGATGGTCAGTGCCGAGACCAGCATGCCGACCGCGCGGCGGCCGGACTGGCCCTGGATGCGGCTGTGCACGATGCCGATCTCCAGCGGCAGCCACACGGCGAGCGGTCCGATCAGCAGGCGCGCGGCGAGCATCACCGGCAGGTTCGGCGCGAGGGCGGTGAGGACCGTCCCGGCCAGCACCGCGATGATGCCGATGCGCAGCAGCAGGCGGTGGCCGAAGATGTCGCCGAGGCGCGACAGGATCGGCACGCAGACTGCGGCGGCGAGGGTCTGCACGGTGTTGAACCAGGTGATGTCGGCGTCGCTGACGCCGAGGTGCTCGGCGATCTTGCCGAACAGGGGCAGGTAGTAGCCCTGGATGAATCCGCTGGTGAGCTCCACGAAGACGAGGAACCCGACGACGGCGGCGACCCGCTGCGTCGTCGCAGCGGAAGGAGTGGATGCGGTCATGGACGGCTTTCTGAGGGAGGAGGGAGGGGCGCATCGGGTGATGCGCCGAGAAGGAGCTGGAGCACGCGCCGGGTGTGCGCGTCGTCCAGCGCGTCGCCGCGCAGGGAGGCGCGGTACAGGCTGTAGCCGGAGAGGGCGTCGATCACGTCGTCGGCGTCGATGTCCGAGCCGACCTGCCCCCGGTTCCGGCCCCGCGCGATGATCTCCCTGGCGCGGGTGCGGCGGGAGGCGAAGTACCTGTCCCAGAGGTGGGGGCGGACGTCGGGGTCGAGCATCGCCGACAGCATTCCACCGGATTCCGGCTTCCTGTCGGGGGCGAGCAACGTGTCGGTGATCTCGCCGTTGAGCGCGAGCAGATCCTCCACGACATCGCCGGTGTCGATCGGCCCGCCGGCGGGCAGCACGCGTGCGAGTGCGGCCGCGATGAGCTCCCCGGGTGTGCCGAACCGACGGTAGACCGCGGCTTTTCCGCAGCCCACCGCCGAGGCGAGCTGCTCGACGCGCAGCGCGGCGACGCCGTCTGCGGAGATCACCCGCAGGGCCTCGTCGAGGATGCGGTCGGTGAGCCCGGCGTCCCTCGGACGTCCGCCTCGTGGGCGGCGTGGTTCGGTCATGACGGGAAGCTACCAGAAATTGCACCGAAACGGAACGGGCCGTTTCGTAATTAGGAGGCGCGGATTTGCGATGTGACCGGCCCCGGCGATATCGTCACGACATGCCTTCGGTCGCACGCCCCGCCGCCACGCTCGTCCTGAGCGTCGCCGTCGTGCGTCGACGCGGCCGCCGACTCTAGGCGGCCCTGCGCTCCCGCGTGCCTCACGCGACGGTCGAGTGCCGGTGTCGCCGCCCCGGTCCACTCCGACTCCGACCGTTAAGGTAGATCCATGACGTATTCCGTCGCCGTCTCCGGCGCATCCGGCTATGCGGGAGGCGAGATCCTGCGCCTGCTCGCCGCGCACCCCGATATCGAGATCCGCACCGTCACCGCGCACTCCAACGCCGGGCAGCCCCTCGTGCAGCACCAGCCGCACCTCCGTTCGCTCGCCCATCTGACCCTGCAGGACACCACGCCCGAGATCCTCTCCGGGCACGACATCGTCTTCCTCGCCCTGCCGCACGGCCAGTCGGGGCAGTACACCGACGCCCTGGGCGACGTGCCGCTGGTGATCGACGCCGGCGCAGACCACCGGCTCACCTCGCCGGACGCCTGGGAGGCGTTCTACGGCGGAGCCTTCCACGAGCCCTGGGCGTACGGCGTCCCCGAGCTGCTGACCGGCGGCCACCAGCGCGATCGGAAGCACGGCACAGCCCTCAAGCAGCGCGAGAGCCTGCGCGGCGCGGGCCGCATCGCGGCACCCGGATGCAACGCGTCGACGGTGAGCCTCAGCCTCGCGCCCGGTGTCGCAGCCGGCGTCATCGACCCCGGCGACATCGTCAGCGTGCTCGCGGTCGGCCCCTCCGGAGCGGGAAAGAGCCTGAAGACGCACCTGCTCGGCAGTGAGCTGCTCGGCACCGCCAACCCCTACGCAGTCGGCGGCACGCACCGGCACATCCCGGAGATCCGCCAGGCGCTCGCCGCGGCGTCCGGGCTGTCCGGGGAGGACATCCGCATCTCCTTCACCCCGGTGATCGTGCCGATGGCGCGCGGCATCCTCGCGACCTCGACCGCCCCGATCGCGGCCGGTGCGACCGATGCGCAGATCCGGGACGCCTGGCAGAGCGCCTACGGCGATGAGACCTTCGTGCAGCTGCTGCCCGAGGGTCAGTTCCCCCGCACGGCCGATGTGCTCGGGGCCAACACCGCGCTGATGGGCCTCGCGATCGACCGCGCCGCGAACCGGGTCGTCGTCGTCACCGCCGTCGACAACCTCGCCAAGGGCACCGCCGGCGCGGCCATCCAGTCCATGAACATCGCGCTCGGCCTCCCGGAGGACCGCGCCCTCACCGTCAACGGAGTCGCACCATGACCGTCACCGTCCCCCAGGGATTCGAGGCGGCCGGCGTCGCCGCCGGGCTCAAGTCCACCGGCAAGCCCGATGTCGCCGTCGTCGTCAATCGCGGTCCGCGCAAGGTCGGCGCCGCGGTGTTCACCAGCAACCGCGCGAAGGCCAACCCGATCCTGTGGTCCCAGCAGGTGGTGGCCGATCGCATCGTCGAGGCCGTCGTGCTCAACTCCGGCGGGGCGAACTGCTTCACCGGCGAGTTCGGCTTCCAGACCAGCCACCTCACGGCCGAGAAGGCCGCGGAGCTGCTCGGCGTGAGCGCCGGCGACATCGTGGTGTGCTCCACCGGCCTGATCGGCACCGGGGACGAGACCTTCCGCGCCCGGGTGCTCGACGGCGTCGAGCGCGGCATCGCCGGGCTCTCGCCCGAGGGCGGCGAGGACGCGGCGCAGGCGATCATGACCACCGACACCGTGGCGAAGACGACAGCGCTCACCCGGGACGGGTGGACGATCGGGGCCATGGCCAAGGGTGCCGGCATGCTCGCGCCGGGCCTCGCGACCATGCTGGTCGTCATCACCACGGACGCCGATCTCGAGCCCGCCGAGGCCGACGCGGCGCTGCGCGCCGCGACCGCCGTCAGCTTCGACCGGCTCGACTCCGACGGCTGCATGTCGACCAACGACCAGGTCACCCTGCTCGCCAACGGCGCCAGCGGCATCCGGCCCGATGCCGAAGACTTCACCCGCTCTCTCACCGCGGTGTGCCGGGACCTCGCGCAGCAGCTGCAGGCCGACGCCGAGGGCGCGAGCCACAACATCACCATCGACGTCGTGAACGCGGCGAACGAGACCGAGGCCGTCGAGGTGGGCCGCTCGGTGGCCCGCAACAACCTGTTCAAGGCGGCGATCTTCGGCAACGACCCGAACTGGGGCCGGGTGCTCGCGGCGATCGGCACCACCAGCGCTCAGTTCGACCCGTACGACGTCGACGTGACGATGAACGGCGTGCGCGTGTGCACCGCGGGCGGCCCCGACCGGCCGCGCGAGGAGGTCGACCTCACGCCGCGCGACACCCGGGTCGTCATCGACCTCAAGGTCGGCGAGCACTCCGCGACCATCCTCACCAACGACCTCACCCACGACTACGTGCACGAGAACAGCGCCTACTCCTCATGACGGATCTGCAAGACACCCCGGCCGACGTCGCCGCCGAGAAGGCCGCGACGCTCATCGAGTCACTGCCCTGGCTGAAGAAGTTCCGCGACCAGATCGTCGTGATCAAGTACGGCGGCAACGCCATGATCAGCGATGAGCTGCAGGACGCGTTCGCCCAGGACATCGCCTATCTGCGCTACGTGGGCGTACAGCCGGTGGTGGTGCACGGGGGCGGCCCGCAGATCTCGAGCATGCTCGACCGGCTCGCGATCCCCAGCGAGTTCAAGGGCGGCTACCGGGTCACCTCGACCGAGGCGATCAGCGTGGTGCGGATGGTGCTCACCGGCCACATCAACCCGCAGCTGGTGGCGAAGATCAACTCGCACGGACCGCTCGCGACGGGCCTCAGCGGCGAGGACGCCGGCCTGTTCGGCGGCCGCCGTCGCGGCGTCGTCCTCGACGGGGCGGAGGTCGACCTCGGCCGGGTGGGCGATGTGGTGCAGGTCGACCCGACGCCGGTGCTCGACCACCTGGCGGCGGGTCGCATCCCGGTCGTCTCGTCGATCGCGCCCGATCTCGATCACCCCGGGCAGTCGCTGAACGTGAACGCGGACGCCGCGGCGTCCGCACTGGCGGTGGCCCTCGGCGCCCGCAAGTTCGTGGTGCTCACCGACGTGCCGGGGCTGTACGCCGACTGGCCGAACCGTGACTCGCTGGTGTCGCATCTGACCACGACCGATCTGGCGACCCTGCTGCCGACACTCGAATCGGGGATGATCCCGAAGATGCGCGCCTGCCTCGACGCGGTCGAGGGCGGTGTCGACACCGCAGCGATCATCGACGGACGGGTGCCGCACTCGGTGCTCGTCGAATTGTTCACCAGCAAGGGAATCGGAACGGAGGTCGTGAAGGGATGACGAACTGGCAGGATGACGCATCGCGCGATCTGATGTCGCTCGGCGGACGGCTCGCACTGCTCACGCACGGCGAGGGGTCGCATGTCTGGGATGCCGACGGCACCCGATACCTCGACTTCCTCGGGGGAATCGCGGTGAACTGCCTGGGGCATGCGCACCCGGTCTTCGTCGACGCGGTCGCGCGCCAGGCCGCGACCCTCGCACACGTCTCGAACTACTTCGCCTCCCCGGGTCAGCTCGAGCTCGCCGCGCGGCTGAAGCGGCTCGCCGGCACGGGGGGGCAGGGGCGCGTGTTCCTCACGAACTCGGGGACCGAGGCGAACGAGACCGCGATCAAGCTCGCGCGACTGCACGGGAACAAGAGCGGCCGTCAGACGATCCTGGTGGTCCGCGGGGCCTTCCACGGTCGCACGATGGGTGCGCTGTCGCTGACCCCCAAGGCGGCCTACCGCGACCCGTTCCTCCCGGTGCTGCCGGACATCCGCACGGTGGAACGGTCTCTGGAGAGCCTGGAAGCGGCGTTCGACGGCACCGTCGCGGCGATGGTCGTCGAGCCGATCCAGGGCGAGGCAGGCGTCGTGCCGCTGCCCGAGGGCTTCCTGGCCCGGGCCCGCGAGCTCACCACGCAGCACGACGCGCTGCTCATCCTCGACGAGGTGCAGACCGGATCGGGCCGCACCGGAGAGTGGTTCGCGTTCCAGGGACTCGGGATCGAACCGGACGCGGTGACGCTCGCGAAGAGCATCGGCGCGGGCTTCCCCCTCGGCGCCCTGATCACCTTCGGGCCGGCCAGCGACCTGTTCTACCCCGGCACGCACAACTCCACGTTCGGCGGCAACCCCCTGGCGGCCGCCGTCGCGAACGCCGTGCTCGGCCACATCGAGGACGAGGGGCTGCTCGCGAACGTGACGGCCCGCGGCGCCGAGCTGCGCGCCGGCATCGCGGAGCTTCCCCTCGTCACGGGCACCCGCGGCGCGGGGCTGCTGATCGGCATCACGCTGTCGCAGCCGGTGGCGGCGCAGGTGCGTGAGGAGGCCCAGCGGCGCGGGCTGATCGTCAACGCGATCACCGAGGACGTCATCCGCATCGCGCCCGCCTACACGATCGGCGACGCCGAGGTGGCGGAGTTCCTCGACCTGTTCGGCCAGGCGCTCGGCGCCGTGGCATCCACCCTGACCCCGACGGAGACCCTCGCATGACCCGCCACCTGCTGCGCGACGACGACCTGACCCCCGCGGAGCAGGCCGAGATCCTCGACCTCGCCCTCGAGCTGAAGAAGGACCGCTGGGCGAACAAGACGCTTGCGGGCCCGCAGACCGTCGCGGTGATCTTCGACAAGTCGTCCACCCGCACGCGGGTGTCGTTCGCGGTCGGCATCGCCGACCTGGGCGGTTCGCCGCTGATCATCTCGACGGCGAACAGCCAGCTCGGCGGCAAGGAGACCCCCTCCGACACCGCCCGGGTGCTGGAGCGCCAGGTCGCCGCGATCGTCTGGCGCACCTACGCGCAGCACGGGCTGGAGGAGATGGCCCGCGGAACCCGCGTTCCTGTCATCAATGCGCTCTCGGATGACTTCCACCCCTGCCAGCTGCTGGCCGACCTGCTCACGATCCGTGAGCACAAGGGCGAGCTCCGCGGCCTCACTCTGACGTTCTTCGGCGACGGGCGCAGCAACATGGCGCACTCCTACCTGCTCGCCGGGGTCACCGCGGGCATGCACGTGCGCATCGCCTCGCCGGCCGCCTACGCTCCGCGCGCGGACGTCGTGGCCGACGCCGAGCGCAGGGCCGCCGAGACGGGCGGCTCGGTGACGC
>JBASAE010000068.1:0-1567 GCA_049654285.1 Microbacterium sp. | reverse complement strand
TCCACGACCCGTTCGGGATGCGTGTTCATCCTCAGGACCTCCGCCTCTGTCGTGGGTCGAGCCGGTCGCGCAGACTGTCGCCGACGACGTTCACGGCCAGTACCGCGCACGCGATCGCGAGCCCGGGGAGAGTGGTGAGCCACCAGGCCGACTGCATGTACTGGCGACCGGAGCTGATCATGCTCCCCCAGGACGGGACATCGGGTCCGACGCCGAGACCGAGGAAGCTCATCGACGCCTCGGCGACGATCATGCTGGCGACCTCGAAGCTGGCGATCACGATCAGCGGCGAGATGACGTTGGGCAGCACGTGGCGGAAGAGCAGACGGACGTCGCCGACCCCGAGCGTCCGCGATGCGGCGATGTAGTCCCGCCGGCCGATCGACAGCGCCTCGGCGCGAGCGATGCGCGCATAGACCGCCCAGCTGCCGATCCCGAGCACCACGATGAGGTTGACGAGACTCGGGCCGAGGACCGCGACCACGGCGATCATCAGCAGGATGAAAGGGAAGGCGAGCTGCACGTTGATCAGCCAGCTGATCACGTCGTCCACCACACCGCGGTAGTGGCCTGCCAGCACGCCGAGCACCGTGCCGATCACACCGCCGATCAGGACCGCGCTCAGCCCGACCAGGAGCGACACGCGCGCGCCGTAGACAAGCCTGCTGAGGATGTCCCTGCCCAGCTCGTCGGTCCCGAACAGCGCGCCCTCCGAGAACGGCGGGAGCATGCGCTGGGACAGCGACTGGGCGTTCGGATCGGCGATCGGGAGGAGGGGGGCGGCCGCCGCGCAGATGACGAGCACGGCGAGGAAGCCTATCGCCACCCATCCGGCGACGGAGATCTGAGTACGGGAGGCGGCCGAGGAGCGCGACCGTCGCGGGCGTGTGATCGTCATTCGAGCCTCGTTCGGGGATCGATCAGCGAGTAGAGGAGGTCGACGCCGAGGTTCACGAGCACGTAGATCACCGAGATCACGAGGACGGCGGCCTGCACCACGGGGAAGTCGCGCAGCATGATCGAGTCGACGACGAGCCGCCCGACCCCGGGCCACGCGAACACGACCTCGGTCACCACTGCGCCGCCGAGGAGGACGGCGAGGTCCAGCCCGATCACGGTGATCACGGGCAGGAGGACGTTGCGGAGCGCGTGGCGTGCGACCACGGTCCGCGGGGCGACGCCCTTGGCCTTGGCGGTGCGCACGTAGTCGAGCGAGAGCTGCTCGATCATGCCGGAGCGCACGACGCGCGCCGTACGCGCTCCGGTCCACAGCGCCAGGGTGACGGCGGGGAGGATGAGGTGCTGGATGCCGCCGAACCCGCCGGTCGGGAGCCAGCGCAGCCCGACCGCGAACACCATGATGAGCATGAGGCCGATCCAGAAGGTCGGCAGGCTCTGCCCGAGCAGCGAGCCGCTCATCACGACGCGGTCCGCCCACGAGCCGCGACGCGCACCCCCGATGACACCGGCGGGCACGGCGACGGCGACCGCGAGGACGATCGCCACGCCGGCCATCAGGCCGGTCGCCGGCAGGCGCTCCAGCACCAGGGTGAGCGCGGGCACCCCG
>JBASAE010000067.1:0-10346 GCA_049654285.1 Microbacterium sp. | reverse complement strand
GGCATAGAGCGTGACCACCGCGACCGCGCCGACGAGAGCGGCGAGGAAGACGTGAACGAAGGCCAGCCAGTCGATGTCGACGCTCATCGCTGCTCCTCCGGCTCGTCGATCTGCAGATCCCACTCCGCCAGGCGGGCTCGAGCCCGTCTGCTGGCGCTGAGCCGCTCCCACTCCTGCGCGGCGCTCTCCGCCTCGGCGAACTTCTGCGCGGCGCGCTCGGCGGCTCTCCGGGCCGCCTTGACCTCGCTCGGCGAGCCGCCCGCCTTCTTCAGCTTCTTCGCGCGGCGCGCGGCACGCTCGGCGTCATCCGCCTTGCGCTCGGCGCGCTCCAGCGCGCGCATCAGCTCGATCCTCGTCGTGCGACGGGTGGGCGGCGGCGTGTCGGGCAGGTCGACGGCGTGTCCCGATGCGGCGACATCGCTCATCGCGTTCGCCGAGGTGACGGCATCGCGCCGCGAGTGCAGGTACAGGGCCACGACGATCACGACGGCGAGCACGGCGTCGACCATCACGCCGATGCCGCCCCACCAGACCACCAGCAGCGCCGCCAACGCCCCGACGACCCCCGCGGCGGGCAGCGTCAGCAGCCAGCCCATGGCGATCCGCCCCGCGGTGCGCCAGCGCACGGTCGAGCCGCGACGGCCCAGTCCCGATCCGATCACCGACCCGGACGCGACCTGCGTCGTGGAGAGGGCGAAGCCGAGCGCGCTGGAGGCGAGGATGGTGGCCGCGGTCGAGCTCTCGGCGGCGAAGCCCTGAGCCGGCTTCACATCCGTGAGCCCCTTGCCGAGCGTGCGGATGATGCGCCACCCGCCGATGTAGGTTCCCAGCGCGATCGTGAATCCGCAGGCGGCGATCACCCAGAGCTGCGGCTCGTGATGCGCACCCGACTGCCAGCCGACCGTGATGAGCGCCAGCGTGATGATGCCCATGGTCTTCTGCGCATCGTTGGTGCCGTGGGCGAGCGCGACCAGTGAGCTGGTGAAGATCTGACCGCGGCGGAAGCCCGATCGACCGTCCGGCTTCCCGTCATAGCGCCGCGTGATGCCGTAGGCGATCTTCGTGGCCGCGAAGGCGATCACTCCGGCCGTGAGCGGAGCGATGAGCGCGGGCAGGATGACCTTCGAGAGCACGACGCCGAAGTTGATGCCCGAGACGCCGAAACCAACCATGGTCGCCCCGATGAGGCCGCCGAACAGGGCGTGCGACGAGCTGGACGGCAGCCCCAGCAGCCAGGTCAGCATGTTCCAGGTGATCGCGCCGATGAGGCCCGCGAAGAGCAGTGCCGGCAGCAGCGTGTGCGAGATCTCGTCCTCACGGATGATGCCGCCGGAGACCGTCTTGGCGACCTCGGTCGAGAGGAAGGCGCCGACCAGGTTCAGGGAGGCGGCCAGCAGCACGGCGGTCTTGGGCTTGAGCGCCCCGGTCGCGATCGGCGTCGCCATCGCGTTCGCCGTGTCGTGGAAGCCGTTGGTGAAGTCGAAGAAGAGTGCCAGCACGATCACCAGCAGGACGATGAGGGCTGCGGTTTCCACGTTCGCTTTCTCGTTGCGGAGACAGGGGGAGTGCCGACGTGATCGGCGTGACGAACGAAGAGTTCACCGTGGGTTTGACATCCGGTAACGGAGCCCTGTCGAATCCTCCCACTGTCACCCGCCTCGGTCAACTCGCCACCGGCTGCCTCGGCTAGCGTTGAGGGGTGACCGACAAGACACCGCCCGCGCCCGTCGCGGAGCGCCGACCGTCCGCCCGTCTCCACCACGGCGACCGCTTCGACGATCCCTATGAATGGCTCCGCCTGAAGGACGACCCGGAGGTGATCTCGTATCTCGAGGCCGAGAACGCGCACACCGACGCGCGGCTCGCGCATCTCGAGGACCTGCGCGAACAGCTGTTCCAGGAGGTCAAGGCACGCGTCCGGGAGACCGACCTGTCGGTGCCGACCCGTCAGGGCGACTGGTGGTACTACGGCCGCACCGTCGAGGGCGCGCAGTACGGCCTTCAGTGCCGCACCCCCGCATCCGCTGGCGACTGGACTCCCCCGACGCTCGAGCCCGGCGTCCCGGTGCCCGGCGAGCAGGTGCTGCTCGACGGCAACGTCGAGGCCGAGGGCCACGAGTTCTTCTCCCTGGGCTCCTTCGACGTCTCGGATGACGGCACCCGCATGCTCTGGGCCGTCGACGTCGAGGGCGACGAGCTTTACACCGCACACGTCCGGGACCTCGCCACGGGCGAGACGTTCGCCGACGTGATCGAGGGCACCGCCCAGGCGTTCTTCACACCCGACGGCACCGCGATCGTGTACTCCACCCGCGACGAGGCCTGGCGTCCGGACACGCTGTGGCTGCACCGCATCGGCACGCCGGTCTCCGACGACGTGCGCCTGTTCCACGAGCCCGACGAGCGGTTCTGGCTCGGTGCGGGCATCACCCGGTCGAAGAGGTATCTGGTCGTCGAGCTGGGATCGAAGATCACCAGCGAGACACACCTGATCGACCTCGCCGACGTGACCTCCGCCGCGCAGGTGGTGTGGCCGCGCCGCGACGGCATCGAGTACGACGTGGACCACGCCGTGATCGACGGCGAGGACGTGCTGTACGTGCTGCACAACGAGGGCGCCCTGGACTTCGAGCTGGTCTCGGTGCCGGCGTCGGACCCGCAGGGCGAGCGCCGCGTGATCCTGCCGCACACCCCGGGCCGGCGCATCACCGACGTCGACTGCTTCCGCGGGTTCGCCACCGTCGAGTACCGCCGTGACGGGCTCCCCCGGCTCGGGCTGCTCAGCTATGCGGACGATGCCGTCGAGGAGCTCGAGTTCGACGAGCCGCTGTTCTCGGCCGGTTTCTCGGGCAATCCCGAATGGCACTCGCCGTGGCTGCGCTTCGGCTATGGGTCGTGGGTCACCCCGGGAACCGTGCTCGACCTCGAGGTGGGCACCGGCGAGCGGGTGGTGCGCAAGCAGCAGCCGGTGCTCGGCGGCTACGACCCCGCCGACTACGGTCAGCGCCGCCTCTGGGCGACCGCGGAGGACGGCGTGCAGGTGCCGATCTCGCTGATCTGGAAGCGCTCGTTCGGCGAGCCGGGCGATGCGGTGCGGCCGGTGCTCCTGTACGGGTACGGCTCATACGAGACGCCGATGGACGCCGGCTTCTCGGCCATGCGGCTGTCGCTGCTCGACCGCGGCGTCGTGATGGCGGTCGCGCACGTGCGCGGCGGCGGCGAGCTGGGACGCGAGTGGTACGACGACGGGAAGATGCTGCGCAAGCGCAACACCTTCACCGACTTCGTGGCCTGCGGCCGTCATCTGGTCGCCGAGGGCGTCACCGTTCCCGAGCTCATGATCGCCGAAGGGGGCAGCGCCGGCGGCCTGCTGATGGGCGCGGTGTGCAACCTCGCCCCGGAGCTGTTCGGCGGCATCCTCGCCGAGGTGCCGTTCGTGGACGCGCTCACCTCGATCCTCGACCCCTCACTGCCGCTGACAGTCGTGGAATGGGACGAGTGGGGCGATCCACTGCACGACCCCGAGGTCTACGCGTACATGAAGTCGTACACGCCCTATGAGAACGTGGCCGAGGACGCCTCCGCCTATCCGCCGATCCTGGCCGTCACCTCGATCAACGACACCCGCGTGCTGTACGTCGAGCCGGCGAAATGGGTGGCGGCGCTCCGCCACGCGGGGGCCAGGGACGTGCTGCTGAAGTGCGAGATGGCCGCCGGGCACGGCGGCGTCAGCGGCCGCTACAACGCCTGGCGCGAACGGGCCTTCGAGCTGGCGTGGATGCTGGACCGGATGGGCCTGTCCGGCTGACCCGCCCGTCCGGCTGATCCGCCCGTCCGGCGAGGATGTCACAGTATCTGCGGGTGCGAGGGCCCGGCACCCGCAGATGCTGTGACATGACGACGCGGACGCGAGGGCCGCGGGGCCGAGTTGTCCACAGAATGCGGGGACTGGTACTCGGGAGCGTCGCGCATGCGCTCCGATGGGGGCATGACCCGTCGTGCTCCCCTGCCCCCAGATCTCCGCCGCGCGCCGTTCTCCGTGCAAGAGGCACGATCGCGCGGTGTCACCGAGTCGCGCCTGCGCGCCCACGACCTCGCCAAGCCCACCCGCGGCGTGCGTGCGATCATCGAAGCGCCCGAGCCCGTGACCGAGGGCGAGACAGCCGGCCAACGGATGGAGCGCCTCCGGAGAGAACTCGTCACGAGGGCCACGCAGATCGCCCCGGCGTTGACGCCGGACCAGTTCTTCAGCCATTCCACCGGACTTGCCCTGACCGGCGTCCCCCTGCCGTTCACCCGCGCATCGGCGCATCGGGTGCACCTCTCCTCCCGGCGCCCGGCGGGTCAGCCCCGCCGTTCCGGCACGATCGGCCACCGACTGCAGGAGCGGGAGCCGGCGCGATGGAAGGCGAAGGGCCTCCCCATCGAGCATCCCGCGAGAATGTGGCGGCAGGCGGCCGCCGAATGGAGGCTCGACGACCTGATCATCGCGGCGGACCATCTCATCCTGCCCCGTCGAAGGCTTCTGACGGCGGCCGATCTGAGAAGAGAGGTGGAAGAGGCCGGCGAGGCGGCCGGACGCCTGCTGAGCCGCGCACTCGCGGAGGCGAGAACGGGCGCGGAGAGCCCCGAGGAGACCCGTCTTCGCCTGCTGCTCGTACGAAGCGGCCTCCCCGAGCCCGAGGTGAACCTCGATGTCTTCGATGGAGGTTCGTTCGTCGGCCGACTCGACCTGGCCTTTCCCCGCTACCGCGTCGGAGTGGAGTACGACGGACGGGTGCACGCCGAGAACGACCGGCAGTTCGCCCGGGACGCCGACCGCTGGGACGCCATCCGCGCGGCCGGATGGCAGCACGTCCGCATCCTCAGCCATCACCTGCGGCCGAATCCGCAGGTCGCCCTCGACAAGACCACCCGAGCCCTGTTCAACGCCGGCTGGAGGCCCGCTCAGGACTGACCCCCCGGTGAAAGCGGGGCGTGTCACACAACCCGAGGGTGCGGACGCCTGGCACCCGCGAGTTCTGTGACGCGGTCAGCCGAACAGCGCGGCGGCCTCGTCGTAGCGTTCACGCGGAACCGTGTTCAGCTCGCCCAGCGCCTCGGAGAACGGCACACGCACGATGTCGGTCCCGCGCAGCGCCACCATCTGGCCCCAGGCCCCGTCCACGAGGGCGTCGGCGGCGTTCAGGCCGAGGCGGGTGGCCAGCACCCGGTCGAAGCCCGAGGGCGAGCCGCCGCGCTGGATGTGCCCGAGAACGGTGGAACGGGTCTCGATGCCCGTGATCCGCTCGATCTCGGGCGCGAGGATCTCACTGATCCCTCCGAGGCGCGGACGGTTGAACGCGTCGAGCCCCTTGTCGCTGTACGCCTCGTCCATGCCCGTGAGCGTGAAGCCCTCGGAGACGACCACCAGCGGCGCACGCCCTCGGTCGAAGGCGCGGGTCACCAGGGCGCAGATGTCCTCCATCGACATCGGCACCTCGGGGATGCAGATCGCGTGCGCACCGGCCGCCATCCCCGCGTGCAGCGCGATCCATCCGACGTGCCGGCCCATGACCTCCGCCACCATGCAGCGCTGGTGGGAGTCCCCGGTGGTGCGCAGCCGGTCCATCGCATCGGTCGCGATGTTCACGGCGGTGTCGAATCCGAACGAGTAGTCGGTGGCACGCAGGTCGTTGTCGATGGTCTTCGGCACGCCGAGCACGTTGATGCCGTCTCTCGACAGGCGGTCGGCGGCCGCGAGCGTCCCCTCGCCGCCGATCGCGACGATGCCGTCGACACCGTGCTTCTCGAGGGTCTTGGCGATCTTCTCCGCCCCGCCCCGCGCGCCCTCGTAAGGATTGGTGCGGCTGGTGCCGAGGATCGTGCCGCCCACCTTCGACAGCCCCTTGACCTCGTGCCGCGTGAGCGGGAAGAGGTCGCCGTCGACGACGCCGCGCCAGCCGTCGCGGATGCCGACGAACTCGAGGTCGTACGCGGTGGTGCCCTTGAGCACGATGCCGCGGATCACCGCGTTGAGTCCGGGGCAGTCGCCACCGCTCGTCAGAATGCCGATCTTCATGCTGCTGCCTTCATGCTTCGGGAAACGGGTAAAGGCGACGCTGCCTGCCTCCGACCCTAGTGGCCCGGGGGCGCTCACGCCATTCCGAGGACGACGAAAATCGCGGATCTTGCGGTGACAATCGGGCCATATCTCGGATCTTGCCGAATCATCTCCCCCACACGCACGAAGGGCCGTCAAGAACACCTGTTCTTAACGACCCTTCGGTGCACGACCGCTCAGTGCGCCCCGAGCGCCTCCCGCAGCAGGTGCATGAGCGCGCCGAGCTGCACCGACTCGCTGCTGCCCGGATCGATGTCCTCGCCGTCCAGGGCGCGACCGGCGAGTCCCTGCTTCTGGTCGATCAGCTCGGCGATCTTGGTGTCGATCGTGTGCGCGGCGATGATGCGCCACGCCGTCACCGGCTCATCCTGGCCGATGCGGTGCACGCGGTCGATCGCCTGGGTCTGCTCGGCGGCCGTCCAGCTGAGCTCGGCCAGCACCACGTTCGACGCCGCCTGCAGGTTGACCCCGACGCCTGCCGCGGTCAGCGAGCAGACCGCGATGCCGACCTCGTGGTCGGCGTTGAACGCGTCGATCGCCTGCTGGCGGGCCGGGGTCGTCTGGTCGCCGCGGATCGACACCGACCGGATGCCGGATGCCGCGAAGTGCGCCTCCGCCTGATCCATCACGTCGATGTGCTTGGCGAAGAAGACCACCTTGCCGACCGAGCGCTGCAGCTGCACCGCGTAGTCGGCCGAGAGCCCGGCCTTCGCCTGACCGATGCGGCGCACCATGGTGAAGACGTTGTCGCCTCCGGTTCCGGCCGCCTTCGACTCCTCCAGCTCGCCGTGTGCGACCAGGCGCACGATATCCTCGTCGATCTCGCCCGGGGTCCTCGGCCCGTGCGACGCCGCGCGTGCCTCGACGATCCGACGGTACTTCGCGGCCATCCGGTCGCCCAGTTCGCGCTCGGCCTGGCGGATGCCACGGCCGAACTCGTCGTCGAGCTGCACCGGCAGGTCGGCGATGAGCTTGTCCGGCAGATCGGCGGCGACGTCCTTCTTCTTGCGCCGCACGATGCCCATCGAGATCACCGCGTCGCGCGCCTCGGGATAGAACGCCTTGTCGGCCGGGGTGAAGCCCGTCGCATCCAGCTTCTCCATCAGCTCGGGGCCCGGCTTCTCGCCGTTCGTCCAGCCCAGGAACCGCCAGATCGCGTCGAAGTCCTCGACGTCGTTGATCAGCGGGGTTCCCGTGAGGGCCAGCATGAGCGGGTCCCGCTCGCGTTCCCGGATGCGGGCGGCCAGCGCGAGCACGTTCTGCGAACGCTGCGATGACAGGTTCTTGATGAAGTGCGCCTCGTCGACGACCATGCCCTTCAGGCCGATCGAGCCGAGCCAGGCCAGGTGCCTGTCGAGGATCTCGTAGTTCACGATGAAGACGTCGGCGAACGCGTCGATGTCCTCGCCGTCCCCCTGGATCACGGTCGCGCGACGCTGCGGCGTCCACCGCTCGACCTCGCGCGCCCAGTTCATCTTCACGACGTTGGGCACGACGGCGAGCAGCGGGTACGCGCCCGCCACGGATGCGGCGATCGCCGATTGCGCGGTCTTCCCCAGCCCCGGCTCGTCCGCCAGCAGGAAGCTGCGATGACCGGCGCGGACCGCCTCGACGAAGCGGGCCTGATGCGCCATCACCTCGAGGCCCTTGGGCGAGACCTGGTCGTACTCGGGCGTGGGCGGCAGCGCCATGGTCGCCGAGCCGCCGCCGGCTCCCGACTCGAACGCCTTGTACAACGGACCCATCAGCTCCCAGCCGTCCAGGCGACGCCTCGGGGTGGAGGCGGGCCGGGGGGTCAGATCCGGCGCGAGGAACGGGTTCGCGAGCTGCCGGGCCTCGACCGACGCGGGGATGACCTGGCGCTCGGCGAGCGCCGCGGGGACCACGGGTGCCCGCACCGGGGCGACGTCCGCGATGATCAGCTCCTCGGGCGCCAGCTCCGCACCGGATTCCAGCAGCCAGTCGCGACGCATCCGCTTGGCGACCGGGCTGGTGGCCTGGTCGGCCTCCAGCAGCTGGATCAGCGAGGTGTCCCGCGCAGCCGTCTTGGCCAGGATGGTCGCCACGCCGTCGAGTCGCTTGAGCAGCTCGGCGCGCGCGGCATCGGTGAGCGCGTCGTCGCCCTTGACCCTGGCGCGCTCCTCGCGCACCAGGAACGCGATGACCTGGAACTTGACCCGGTTGGTGGGGCCCAGCTTGCCGCGCTGGGCCTTCGCCTCGATCTCACGCACCTTGCGGGCGAGGATCGGGATCAGCGGCGCCTCGTCGTCACGACGGGACGTCTTCTTGCGCCGCGGGGCGGCGGTTGCCGTGCTCGGCATGCTCCTCCTGAGCTGAGATATCCGTGCCGAGCGCAACTCGGCCGTACCTGTCATCCGCATGTGGCATAGGCCAGGACTGTGCGGAACCCGGATCGTCGTCGCCCGCGCGCACGGCGCATGGCGGAGATCCACGACAAGTCTACGGCATCGCCGCGAATTCCCGCCTCATCCTGACTCGCCGGATGCGATCGGCGCGGAAGCCGGTCAGGTGGTGAGGCCCAGCACGGCCCTGGCATCGGCGACGTCGGACGCCATCTGGGCGATCAGCGCGTCGATGCCCTCGAAGGCGACCATCCCGCGCAGCCGGTCGGCGAACTCGACGGTCACGACGTGCCCGTAGAGGTCGAGGTCGTCGAGCCCGATGACGTGGGCCTCGACCTGACGACGCGGCACGTCGTCGAAGGTCGGGTTGGTGCCGACCGAGATCGCCGCGGGATGCCGCTCCCCGCCGTCGTGGAGCCACCCGGCGTAGACGCCGTCGGCGGGGATGAACGCGTCGACCGTCTCGGACAGGTTCGCGGTGGGAAACCCGAGCTCCCGACCGCGCTTCAGCCCGTGCACGACCTCTCCGGTGACGCTCACCGGTCGTCCGAGGGCCTGCGCGGCCAGGGCCACGTCCCCCGCATCGAGGCGCTCGCGGATCCAGGTCGAGGACACCTTCTGCGATGAGTCCGGAAGGAAGACGTCGTCGACGACGTCGACCGAGAACCCGTGCTCCTCCCCCAGCTCGCGCAACAGCTCGGGGGTGCCCCGACCGCGGTTGCCGAAGCGGAAGTTGCCGCCGACCAGGACCGCCCGCACCTTCAGGGCCCGCACCAGGATGTTCAGGACGAAGTCCTCCGCGGTACGGGCGGCGAGGTGCTCGTCGAAGGTCAGCAGCAACGTGGCGTCGAGATCGAGGTCGCCGAGGAGCTCGAGCTTGCGCTCCACGTCCACGACGCTCTTCGGACAGATCTCGGGGCGCAACACGGCGAGCGGGTTGCGGTCGAACGTCACCGCGACCGTGCGAGCGCCGAGCGCCGCGGCGTCCTCCCTCATCCGCCGGATGACGGCCTGGTGTCCGATGTGGACGCCGTCGAACTTGCCGATCGCGACGACGGTGCGGCCGAAGTCCTGCGGGACCTCCTCCGGGCTGCGGAACACGATCATGAGGAGCCTCCGGGGCGGTGCGTGCGCAGCCACCACAGGCCGAACACGGGAAGCACGAGCGGGATGAACAGGTATCCCCGCCCGAAGAACGACCAGACCGAGTCGTGCGCGAAGAGCTGCGGCATCAGCAGACTGAGCACGCCCACCACGAGGACGCCCACGAGCTCGAACGCGATCGCGACCCAGGCGACGGTGTACCAGCCGGGTCGCCCGGCACGGATCAGCGCGAGCGTCGCGAGGATGTACACCACGGCGGCGAGCGCCGACAGCGTGTACGCCAGCGGGGCCTCGTCGAACCGCCGGACGATCTGCACGAGGCTGCGCCCGGTGGCGGCGAGCGCCATGACGGCGTACACGATCACGAGGACGCGGCCGATGCCCGTCATCCGGGCGCGCGGAACGGTGTTGGTCATGACGTCCTCCATCTTATTCGTCCGCGGCCACGGGACCGCGCACCCCGGCGCCCGAGGCCGAGGGATGTCAGGCGATCTGCACGGTCCAGATGGTCTGCATCCGCCACAGCATGATCCCCAGGGCCAGGGCGACGACGCCGAGGATGACGGTGCTCCATCTGCTGCGCTCCAGCAGCGCCCAGGTCACCCCTCCGAGCGGCAGCAGCACGGCGGAGATCAGATACACCCAGAACTCCAGCAGGTCGCCGGTGGGCAGATTGCCCGCGAGCGGCGCGACGATCGCGATGACCACCTGCACGATCAGCAGCAGCTCGACGAGCGCGAGACTGCCGACCGTCCAGTCGCTGGGACGGCGGCCGG
>JBASAE010000066.1:0-2519 GCA_049654285.1 Microbacterium sp. | reverse complement strand
GGCGTCGCCTCCGCGGCCGCCGCCGGCTGCGGCATCGTGATCGGCGTCGATCGCGGTGCGGGCGCCGCCGTCCTGCGCGACGTCGGGGCGCACGTCGTCGTCGACGACCTCGCCCGACTTCTTCCCCCCGCACCCGCCACCCCGGACACGGACACGGAGACCGTATGATCGACCCCTGGCGCCTGATCGAGAACAGCCACACCGGCGGAGGCGTCGCCGAGACGCTGTTCGCCCTCGGCAACGGCTACCTCGGCCTGCGCGGCAACCACATCGAGGGCCGCCACGCGCACGAGCACGGCACGTTCATCAACGGGCTGCACGAGACCTGGCCGATCCGCCACGCCGAGCAGGCGTACGGCTTCGCGGAGGTCGGCCAGACCATCGTGAACGCCCCGGACGCCAAGATCATGCGCGTCTACGTCGATGACGAGCCGTTGTCCTTCGACGAGGCCGACGTGCGGGAGTACTCCCGGGTGCTCGACCTGCGGGCGGGCACCGTGACGCGCGACCTGCTCTGGGTGACCCCCTCCGGCAAGCGCGTCCGGCTGCGCGACGAGCGGATGGTGAGCTTCGACGAGCGGCACCTGGCCGTGCTGCGCCTCGAGGTCGTGGTCGAGAACGCGGATGCCCCGGTCACGGTCAGCTGCCAGCTGCTGAACCGGCAGGACGGGGGAACCGTCTACACCGGCACCCCCGAGCCCGCGCAGAAGACTCTCGCCTTCGATCCGCGCAAGGCCGAGAGGATCGGCGCCGAGCGGGTGCTGCAGCCGGTCGAGTACTGGCAGGACGAGATGCGCTCGGCGCTCTCCTACCGGGTCGCCGATTCAGGCATGACGCTGGCGGTCGTCGCCGACCACCTGGTCGAGACCGACAACGAGTACAGTGCGCGGACCCTCGTCGATCCGGACATCGCCAAGAACGTGTTCCGGGTGCAGGCGAAGGCCGGCGTGCCGATCCGCATCACCAAGCTGGTCAGCTACCACACCTCACGGGGCGTGCCCGCGCGCGAGCTCGTCGATCGCTGCCGGCGCACCCTCGACCGCGCCGAGGTCGAGGGCGTGGACGCGCTGTTCCGCACGCAGCGGGAGTGGTTGGACGCGTTCTGGGAGCGCAGCGACGTGCGCATCGCGGGTCGCGACGACCTGCAGCAGGCGACGCGCTGGTGCCTGTTCCAGCTCGCCCAGGCCGCCGCGCGGGCGGACGGGCACGGCGTCGCGGCGAAGGGGCTGACGGGTTCGGGCTACAGCGGGCACTACTTCTGGGACACCGAGATCTACGTGCTGCCGTTCCTCACGTACACCTCGCCGCAGTGGGCGCGCAACGCGCTGCGGGCCCGCGTGCTCATGCTGCCCGCCGCCCGCCGCCGTGCCGAGCAGCTGAACGAGGCCGGGGCGCTGTTCCCGTGGCGCACGATCAACGGCGAGGAGGCGTCGGCGTACTACGCGGCGGGCACCGCGCAATACCACATCAACGCCGACGTCAGCTTCGCGCTGGGCAAGTACGTGCACGCCACCGGCGACGAGGAGTTCCTGCGCGCCGAGGCCGCCGACATCGCGGTGGAGACCGCCCGGCTGTGGGCGACGCTCGGGTTCTGGCGCGGCACCAACGGCGACTCGACGTTCCACATCCACGGTGTGACCGGTCCGGACGAGTACACCACCGTCGTCAACGACAACCTGTTCACGAACGTCATGGCGCGGTACAACCTGCGCTTCGCGACCCGGATCGTGCGTGAGATCGCGGCGTCCGATCCCGACGCCTACGCCGGGCTTGTCGCGCGCACCGGACTCGACGACGGCGAGCCGGATGCCTGGGAGCGCGCCGCCGAGTGCATCCACATCCCGTTCAGCGAGGCGCTGGGCATCCATCCGCAGGACTCGCTGTTCCTCGAGAAGGAGGTGTGGGACCTCGCGGCCACACCGCCGGAGCAGCGGCCGCTGCTGCTGAACTTCCACCCGCTGGTGATCTACCGGTTCCAGGTGCTGAAGCAGGCGGACGTCGTGCTGGCGCTGTTCCTGCAGGGCAACCACTTCACCGCGGAGGAGAAGCTCGCCGACTTCGACTACTACGATCCGCTGACGACGGGCGACTCGACGCTCTCCGCGGTGGTGCAGTCGATCCTCGCGGCCGAGGTCGGCTATCAGGACCTCGCCCAGGAGTACTTCGCCAAGGCGCTCTTCGTCGATCTGCACGATCTGCACCACAACGCCTCCGACGGCGTGCACGTCGCCTCGGCGGGCGGGGTGTGGACCGCCCTGGTGTGCGGTTTCGGCGGGATGCGCGACTACGCGGGCGAGCTGAGCTTCGACCCGCGGCTGCCGTCCGACTGGCCCGAGCTGTCGTTCCCGCTGCAGTGGCGCGGATCGCAGGTGCGAGTCACGGTGACGAGGGATGCCCTGCGGATGCAGGTGCTTTCCGGCGACCCGGTGTCGTTCACGGTGCGGGGCGCGGCGTTCGAGGCGGCCGCGGGCCGGGACGCCGTGGTGCCGCTCGCCGATCAGGGCCCGGTGCGCCCGGGG
>JBASAE010000065.1:0-3774 GCA_049654285.1 Microbacterium sp. | reverse complement strand
GCTCGATGTCGTGCTGCGCGTGGACGACGCCCTCGGCCTCGCAGCGGGCACCTGGCGGCTCGTCGTGGATGCCACGGGCACCGCGACCGTCGCCCCGACGGACTCGGCTCCGGACATCGTTCTGGGGGTCGCCGAGCTCTCCGCGCTCTACGCCGGGGGAGTGCGTGCGACCGCGCTCGCCGCGGCGGGACTGATCGCCGGAGACGCCGCGATCATGGCGTCCCTGGACGACGCCTTCCGCACCGCGGAGGCCCCGACGCTGGGCATCTGGTACTGACGGCGATCTCCCCGGTCGATGACCGGGGAGATCGGGCTCAGAGAGCCAGCGCGGCCTTCAGCAGCTCGGCCTGCTCGACCGCGTGCACCTTCGACGAGCCGGTCGCCGGCGACGCCGAAGCCGGACGTGCCACCGCGCGGAACTGGCGAGGGCCGGGGACATCGGCGAAGGCGAGGGCCAGGAACGGCCAGGCGCCCTGGTTCTCCGGCTCCTCCTGCACCCACACCAGCTCGGCGTTGGGGTAGCTGTCGGTGATGGCCTTCAACGCGTCGATCGGGGTCGGGTACAGCTGCTCCAGCCGCACCAGTGCGATCTCGGGGTTCGGGTTCTTGTCGAGCTCGCTGCGCAGGTCCCAGTGGACCTTGCCGGAGTGCACCAGGACGCGCTTCACGGCGGAGCGGTCGAGACCACGGTCGTCGTCCAGCACCGGCTCGAACCGGCCGCTGGTGAAGTCCTCGACGTTGCTGGTCGCCCCGCGCAGCCGCAGCATCGCCTTCGGGGTGAAGACGATCAGCGGCTTGCGCGGCCGGGTGTAGGCCTGGCGGCGCAGCAGGTGGAAGTGCGATGCCGGCGTCGACGGACGCGCCACCACCATGTTGTCCTGCGCGCACAGCTGCAGGAACCGCTCCATGCGGGCGGAGGAGTGGTCCGGCCCCTGGCCCTCATAGCCGTGCGGCAGCAGCATCACCACGCCGGACTGCTGGCCCCACTTCTGCTCGGCGGCCGAGACGTACTCGTCGATGACCGACTGCGCGCCGTTCGCGAAGTCGCCGAACTGCGCCTCCCACAGCACCAGGGCCTCGGTGTCCTCCACCGAGTAGCCGTACTCGAAGCCGAGCGCCGCGTACTCGCTGAGCAGCGAGTCGTAGACGAAGAACCGGCCCTGGGTGTCGGAGAGATTGGTCAGCGGCAGCCACTCCTGCCCGTTGCGGCGATCGTGCAGCACGGCGTGGCGCTGCACGAACGTGCCGCGGCGGGAGTCCTGCCCCGCCAGGCGCACCGGCGTGCCCTCCAGCAGCAGGGAGCCGAAGGCGAGCAGTTCGCCGAAGCCCCAGTCGATGCCGCCCGTACGGCTCATCTCGACGCGCTTGTCGAGCGCCTGCTGCAGCTTGGGGTGCACGGTGAAGCCGTCGGGCTTGTTCGCGTGCGCGTCGCCGATCAGCCGGATGATCTCCTCGGAGACCCCGGTGACCTCGGGGGAGCCGACCCGGTCGTCGACCGGGGCCAGGTCGGGGGCGATCGGCGTCGCCCCGGTCTCGGCGGCGTGCGTCTCCGCGAACGCGATCTCCAGGCGGTTCTGGAAGTCGGCCTGGGTCTGGTCGTACTCCTCCTCGGTGATGTCGCCGCGGCCGACCAGGGCCTCGGTGTACAGCTTGCGCACCGAGCGCTTCGCCTGGATGAGATCGGTCATCAGCGGCTGGGTCATCGACGGGTCGTCGCCCTCGTTGTGGCCGCGGCGACGGTAGCAGACCAGGTCGATCACGACGTCGCAGTGGAACCGCTCGCGGTACTCGACCGCGAGCTGCGCGACGTGCACGACCGCCTCGGGGTCATCGCCGTTCACATGGAAGACCGGCGCCTGGATCGTCTTGGCGACGTCGGTGGAGTACACCGAGGTGCGCGAGTCGGTGGGGAGCGTCGTGAAGCCCACCTGGTTGTTCACGACGACGTGCACGGTGCCGCCGGTGCGGTAGCCGCGCAGCTGCGACATCTGCAGGGTCTCGACCACGACGCCCTGGCCGGCGAACGCCGCGTCGCCGTGCACCAGGATCGGCAGCCAGGTGAACGTGCCGATCGGCTTGCGGTCCTGCTTGGCCCGTACGATGCCCTCCAGCACGCCGTCGACGGTCTCGAGGTGCGACGGGTTCGCGGCGAGGTACACCGGCAGCTCCGTGCCGTCGTCGGAGACGAAGGTGCCCTCGGTGCCGAGGTGGTACTTCACGTCGCCCGAGCCCCGCTGGTTGCCCGGGGTCATCGCGCCCTCGAACTCGCGGAACACCTGGCCGTAGGTCTTGCCGGCGATGTTCGTGAGCACGTTCAGCCGGCCGCGGTGCGCCATGCCGATCGCCGCGCCGTCGAGACCGGATGCCGCCGCACCCTGCAGGATCTCGTCGAGCAGCGGGATCAGCGACTCGCCGCCCTCCAGCGAGAACCGCTTCTGCCCGACGAACTTGGTCTGCAGGAACGTCTCGAAGGCCTCCGCCTCGTTCAGCTTGCGCAGCACGCGCAGCTGTTCGTCGTGGTTCGGCTTGACGTACTTGACCTCGAGCTTCTCCTGGAACCAGCGGCGCTGCTCGGGGTCCTGGATGTGCATGTACTCGATGCCCAGGGTGCGGCAGTACGAGTCGCGCAGCACGCCGAGGATGTCGCGCAGCTTCATCTGGCGCTTGCCGCCGAAGCCGCCGGTGATGAACTCGCGGTCCAGATCCCAGAAGGTCAGGCCGTGGTTCTCGATCTCGAGGTCGGGGTGGGTGCGCTGCACGTACTCCAGCGGGTCGATGTCGGCCATCAGGTGACCGCGCACCCGGAAGGCGTTGATCAGCTCGACCACGCGGGACTGCTTGTCGACCCGCTCGGCGAGGTCGATGGCGAGGTCGGCGTTCCAGCGGATCGGGGCGTACGGGATGCGCAGCGCCGCGAAGATGTCGTCGTAGAAGCCGCGCTCGCCGATCAGCAGCTCGTGCACCTTCTTCAGGAACTCACCCGACCCGGCGCCCTGGATGACGCGGTGGTCGTAGGTGCTGGTGAGGGTGATGGTCTTGCCGATGCCCAGGTCGGCGAGCGTCTTCCCGCTCGCCCCCTGGAACTCGGCCGGGTACTCCAGGGCGCCGGCGCCGATGATGCAGCCCTGCCCCTTCATCAGGCGGGGCACGGAGTGCACCGTGCCGATCCCGCCGGGGTTGGTCAAGGAGATCGTGGTGCCCTGGAAGTCCGCGGCGGTGAGCTTGTTCGCCCTGGTGCGGGAGATGAGGTCCTCGTAGGCGGAGAGGTACTCGGTGAACGTCATCGTGTCGGCCCGCTTGATGGACGGGACCATCAGGGCGCGGGTGCCGTCGGGCTTGGGCAGGTCGATCGCGATGCCGAGGTTGACGTGCGCGGGGGCGACGACCGAGGGCTTGCCGTCGACCTCGGCGTAGAACACGTTCTGGGAGGGGAACTCCTTGAGCGTCTGGATCAGCGCCCAGCCGATCAGGTGCGTGAAGGAGATCTTGCCGCCGCGGGTGCGGGACATGTGGTTGTTCACCACGATGCGGTTGTCGATCATCAGCTTCGCCGGGATCGTGCGCACGCTGGTCGCGGTCGGAACGGTCAGCGACTGGTCCATGTTCGCCGCGAGGGTCTTGGTCATGCCGCGCAGCGTGGTGACGGTGTCCTCGTCGGCCGCGCCGTCCTCGGCCTTGGCCTGCGGCTTCGGCGCCTGGGCGGGGATCGGGGCCTGCGCCGCGGGCTTCGCGGTGGTCCGCGCGACCGGCTGCGCACCGATCACAGGGATGGGC
>JBASAE010000064.1:0-3554 GCA_049654285.1 Microbacterium sp. | reverse complement strand
GGGCCGTCCAGGCCGCCGCCGTGCGCGGCGATGCGATCGACGAGCCGGACGGCGCGGAGCTGGCTGCGCTCGCGGAGCGCCGGTCCGCCCGGGAGCCGCTTCAGCACCTCACCGGCACGGCCCCCTTCCGCAGCGTGGAGCTCGCCGTCGGACCCGGGGTGTTCGTGCCGCGGCCGGAGACCGAGATCGTGGTGCAGTTCGCGATCGACGCGCTGCTGGGCAGTCCCTCGCCCGCGCCGATCGGCGTCGATCTCGGCACCGGCAGCGGCGCGATCGCGCTGGCGATGGCGACCGAGGTGCCGCATGCGCGCATCCACGCGGTCGAGCTCTCCGACGAGGCCTACCCGTGGGCCGCCCGCAACACCGCGGATGCCGCCAACCTGGCGCTGGTGCACGGCGACCTGGCGACGGCCTTCGACGAGCTGTGCGGGCAGGTGGACGTCGTCATCTCGAACCCGCCGTACGTGCCGGACGACGCGATCCCGCGCGATCCGGAGGTGCGGCTGTTCGACCCGGCCCGTGCGCTGTACGGCGGGCCGGACGGGCTCGACGTGGTGCGGACGATCAGCGTGCGCGCCCAGGAGCTGCTGCACCCGGGCGGGCTGCTCGTGCTCGAGCACGGCGAGCATCAGGGCGAGCAGATCCGCGCGCTGCTGCAGGCCGACGGCTGGCGGGCGCCCGCGACGCACCAGGACCTCACCCGCCGCGATCGCGCCACCACCGCGCTGCGTCCCTGACCGCCCTCCGGGTCAGAGGTGGGCGAGGCGCTCGGCCTCGTCGGCCTCGATGCAGGAGGCGATCACGGGGGCGAGCGCACCGTCCATGACCTGGTCGAGGTTGTACGCCTTGTATCCCGTGCGGTGGTCGGCGATGCGGTTCTCCGGGAAGTTGTAGGTGCGGATCCGCTCGGAGCGGTCCATGCCGCGGATCTGACTCCTGCGGGCGTCCGAGGCCGCGGCGGCGAGCTCCTCCTGCTGCCGTGCGAGCAGCCGAGCCCGCAGCACCCGCATCCCGGCCTCGCGGTTCTGCAGCTGGGACTTCTCGTTCTGCATCGACACGACGATCCCGGTGGGAACGTGTGTGATCCGCACCGCGGAGTCCGTCGTGTTCACCGACTGTCCTCCCGGTCCGGAAGAGCGGTACACATCGATCTTCAGGTCGTTCGGGTCGATGTGGATCTCTTCGGGCTCGTCGACCTCGGGGAACACCAGCACGCCCGTGGTCGAGGTGTGGATGCGCCCCTGCGACTCGGTCGCAGGCACCCGCTGCACCCGATGCACTCCGCCCTCGTACTTCAGGTGCGCCCAGACGCCCTGGGCGGGGTCGCTCGACGATCCCTTGATCGCCACCTGGACGTCCTTGTAGCCGCCGAGGTCGGACTCGTTGCGCTCCAGCAGCTCGGTCTTCCACCCCATGGACGCCGCGTACTGCATGTACATCCGCAGCAGGTCGGCCGCGAACAGCGCCGATTCGGCGCCGCCCTCCCCCGCCTTGATCTCCATGATCACGTCGCGGGCGTCGTCGGGGTCACGCGGGATCAGCAGCCTGCGCAGCTTCTCGCGGGCGGCGTCGAGCCCCTCCTCCAGCACGGGGATCTCCGCCGCGAAGGCGGCGTCCTCGTGGGCCAGCTCGCGTGCGGCGTCCAGGTCGTCGGAGGCCGCCGTCATCGCCTCATGCGCGGCGACGATGCGTGACAGCTCGGCGTAGCGCCGGTTCACCCGTTTGGCGCGCGCCGCGTCGGCGTGCACCGCCGGGTCGGAGAGCTCCTCCTGTACCCGGCGATGCTCGTCGATGAGAGCCTGGATGGACTCGAACACGGGCGTGTGATCCGAGGGCGTCAGCGAATGCTGTTCTCGTGGCCGTGCGAGGAGCCCGTCGCCGGCTTCTGCACCTGAACGTTCTGCATCTGCAGCAGGAACTCGACGTTCGAGCCGGTCTCCTTGAGCTTGCCGAGCACGACCTCGAGGGCCTGCTGCGGGTCGAGTCCCGCAAGGGCGCGACGCAGCTTCCACGTGATCTTGACCTCGTCGGGCGAGAGCAGCATCTCCTCGCGACGCGTGGACGACGCGTTCACGTCGACGGCCGGGAAGATCCGCTTGTCCGCGAGCTGACGCGACAGGCGCAGCTCGCTGTTGCCGGTGCCCTTGAACTCCTCGAAGATGACCTCGTCCATCTTCGAGCCGGTCTCGACCAGCGCGGTCGCGAGGATCGTCAGCGAGCCGCCGTTCTCGATGTTGCGCGCTGCGCCGAAGAAGCGCTTCGGCGGGTACAGCGCCGAGGCGTCGACCCCGCCGGTGAGCACGCGGCCCGAGGTGGGCGTCGAGATGTTGTACGCGCGGCCGAGACGGGTGATCGAGTCGAGCAGCACGACGACGTCCCGGCCCAGCTCGACCAGGCGCTTGGCCCGCTCGATCGCGAGCTCGGCGACCGTGGTGTGGTCTTCGGCGGGGCGGTCGAAGGTCGAGGCGATGACCTCGCCCTTCACCGAGCGCTGCATGTCCGTGACCTCTTCGGGACGCTCGTCGACGAGCACCACCATGAGGTGCACCTCGGGGTTGTTCTGCGCGATCGCGTTCGCGATCTGCTGCAGGACGATGGTCTTGCCCGCCTTGGGAGGTGCGACGATGAGACCGCGCTGGCCCTTGCCGATCGGAGCGACCAGGTCGATGATCCGCTGCGTGAGCTTCTCCGGCGCGGTCTCCAGACGCAGACGCTCCTGCGGGTACAGCGGGGTGAGCTTGCCGAACTCGACGCGGGCGCCGGCGTCCTCCGACGACAGGCCGTTGATCGAGTCGACCTTCACCAGCGCGTTGTACTTCTGGCGTCCCTGCTGCTCGCCCTCGCGCGGCTGCTTGATGGCGCCGACGATCGCGTCGCCCTTGCGCAGGTTGTACTTCTTCACCTGACCGAGCGACACGTAGACGTCGGTCGGGCCGGGGAGGTACCCGCTGGTGCGCACGAACGCGTAATTGTCGAGCACGTCGAGGATTCCCGCGACCGGGATGAGCACGTCGTCCTCACCGATCTCGGTCTCGAACTCGTCCGCGTTGGCGTTGCCGCCGCCGCGGCGCTTGTTGCGCTGGCGGGTGCGGCCGTTCGACGACTGCTCGTCGTCGTTCTGCGCGCCGGCGTCCTGCTGACCGCCGGAGTTGTTCTGGCCGCCCTGGTTGCTCTGGCCGCCCTGACCCTGGCCGCCCTGGCCACGTCCGCGGCTCCGGCTCCGGCTCCGGCTCCGGCCGGAGCCCTCCTCGCCGTCCTTGCCCGTCTCCGCGGACTCCGTCTCGTTGCCCTCATCGGCGGGCTGATCATCGGATGCGCGGGTCGCCGCAGCGGCGTCCTCGACGGGCGCCCCGCTGTCGGCGGAGGCTCCGTCGGCGGTGGGCTCCGCAGCGTCCTCGGTCTTCTTGGACGTGCGACGGCGGGCGGGCTTCTTGGCCGGAGCAGCCTCCTCGGAAGCCTCCGCACCCGCATCCGACACGGTGTCGGCGGGTGCCGCGGCGGCCGCGGGCGCCTCAGCCTTGCCGTCGGCATCGGATGCCGCGACGGGGGCGTCC
>JBASAE010000063.1:0-4110 GCA_049654285.1 Microbacterium sp. | reverse complement strand
GCGCAGGACAGGCCGGGGCCTCCGCACAGGGGGAGGTTGACCGCCGTATCGATTCTCGTTATGTTAACGACAATCGATAACAACGATATTCGTTACGGGGTGAGGCATGGACGTGAGGTTCCTTCTGCTGTGGGTGGGGGTGCCGCTGGTCGTCGCCGGCGTGATCATCGCCCTGCTCGCCCGGCGACGCACGGCGAGCACCCTCCTCTCCCGCCTCGAGACGTGGACCATCGGGCTGGTCGCGTCCGGAGCGGCGCTGGTCGCGCTCGCCGGGATCCTCCTCGCCTTCCTCGGCACAGCGGTGTTCCAGGCCGAGCCGCTGACCGTCAGGGGCTTCGACCTCGTCAACGCCGAGACCCCCGCCTTCGCGCAGAAGGCCGACGCCGTCGTGGATGCGAAGTATGAGAGCGTCCAGCTCACGGTCACCGGGCTCCCCCTCGCCGCGCGCTGGCTGCTGTACGCGGAGACGGCACTGCCCGTCTTGGCGATGATCGCCATCTCGGGCGCCGTGTTCTGGCTGTCCTTCCTGCTGCTGCGCGGTCGACCGTTCGTGCGCTCGCTGACCTGGACGATCGGCGCCTCGGCGGTCATCGTGATGGTCTGCGGCCTCGGCACACAGATCTTCGCGAGCGCGGCCCGCGGCGCGGTGGTCGAGTTCCTCGACCCTCGGATCATCACGGGCGGCGGCACCTTCGACAACCCCCAGTACGAGGGGACCACCGGCTGGAGCCTCAGCCTCGATCTCGCCCCGGTCGGCTGGGCGATCGGGCTCGCGCTGGTCGCCGCCGCGTTCGAGCTCGCCCAGCGCCTGCAGAAGGACACGGAGGGCCTGGTATGACCGAGCAGACACGGACGCCGCTCGGCGGCGGCATCATCTGGACGGGCATCGTCGCGGCGCTGACCTCGGTCGGCATCGCGGGCGTCGCGGTGCTGCGGCTCGTGAACGCCTTCGGGCCGGGTGGGGTGTCGATGCAGGTGCCGGTCCCGGCGAGCTCGGGCGCGTCAGCCACCCCCTCCGGGGCCGGCATGCAGGTCACGCAGGCGATCGTGACGGTGCCGGATCCGGATGCGGGGCTGGTGGCGATGACGGTCGGCACCATCCTGCTCGCTGCCGCCGTCGGCGTCGCCGTGCTGGGCTGCTACCTCGTCTTCTTCGCGGAGGTCATCCGCGGCCGCCCGTTCTCGCGGCGTGCGATCCGGATGCTCTACGCGATGATGACCGTCGTGATCCTCGGAACGATGGGCTGCTACCTGCTGGACTCCCTGGTCGCGCAATCGGTGCGGTCCGCCGCGGGACTCGGCGAGGGAGGAGGGGGCTCGACGCCGCTCAGCTACTGGCTGGGCTTCGCGATCTTCGGCGCCCTGGGGTTGATCATCCAGGCGTTCCACCGGGGCGCGGCGCTGCAGCGCGAGACCGAGGGGCTGGTATGACGCCGGCCCCGGAGGACGATGAGCTCACCGGCATCCACTGCCGGCTCGACGAGCTGCTCGCCGAGCGCGGGATGACGCTGACCGAGCTGAGCGCCCGCGTGGGGGTCAGCGTCGTGAACCTCTCGGTGCTGAAGAACGACCGCGCGCGCGCCATCCGCTATTCGACTCTGCGGGCGATCTGCGACGCGCTCTCCTGCGAGGTCGGCGATCTCCTCGTGCTGACCCCGCGCGCCTGACGCCCGTCCGTCATCCTTCGTCATGAACCTTCTGGGAATGCCCGAGCGCGCATAACGTTGACTCCCGTTGGCGCCCGCCGCCCCCGCATCCCATTGGAGACTCCATGAGCACCACCGCATCCGCGCGCCGTGAGAAGGCGCCCGACACACGAGGGCCGGTGCGCAAGCTCCTGACCTCCTTCGGCTTCCAGATCATCGCCGCGCTCGTGCTCGGCATCGTCGCAGGCCTCATCGGCCGCAGCCTCGGTGCGAGCCAGGCCAACCCGACCGTGCTCTCGGACACGCTCGACAGGATCGGCAGTTCCTACGTCACGCTGCTCCGCGCCGCCGTCGTGCCGCTGATCTTCACCGCGATCGTCGCCAGCATCTCGAACCTGCGCCGGGTGCAGAACGCCGCACGCCTGGCCGGCCAGACCATCCTCTGGTTCGCGATCACCGCCTTCATCGCCGTGTCGATCGGCATCGCGCTCGGCCTCATCATCCAGCCCGGCAACCGCGCCGGCGAAGGCCTGCAGACCGGTGACCCGTACGCCGTCGGCACCTGGTGGAACTTCCTGCTCGGGCTGATCCCGCAGAACTTCCTCGGTCTGAGCGTGAGTAGCTCGTTCAACGCGGACGCCCAGCTCGTGACCTCGAGCGTCAGCTTCAACATCCTGCAGGTCATCGTCGTCGCCGCGGTCATCGGCATCGCCGCGCTCAAGGCGGGCCGCAAGGCCGAGCCGTTCCTCGCCTTCACCGAGTCGCTGCTGAAGATCATCCAGCGCGTGCTGTGGTGGATCATCCGCATCGCCCCGATCGGCACCTTCGGCCTCATCGGATCGGCCGTCATCAAGTACGGCTGGGAGAAGCTCGCCGCACTCGGCTGGTTCACCATCGCGATCTACATCGGGCTCGCCCTCGTGCTGTTCGTGGTCTACCCGATCCTCGTGAAGACCCACGGCCTGTCGATCAAGCAGTACTTCTCGGGCGTGTGGCCCGCCGTGCAGCTCGGCTTCGTCAGCCGCTCCTCGATCGGCACCCTGCCGCTCACCGAGCGCGTCACCGAGCGCAACCTGGGCGTGCCGCGCGGCTACGCCTCGTTCGCGGTGCCGCTCGGCGCCACGACCAAGATGGACGGCTGCGCCGCGATCTACCCCGCGATCGCCGCGATCTTCGTCGCGCAGTTCTTCGACGTGCCCCTGACCTTCATCCAGTACGTGCTGATCGTCATCGTCTCGGTCGTCGGCTCGGCCGCGACCGCCGGGACCACCGGCGCGGTCGTGATGCTCACGCTCACGCTGTCGACGCTGGGCCTGCCCCTCGAGGGCGTCGGCCTGCTGCTCGCCATCGACCCGATCCTCGACATGGGCCGTACCGCGGTCAACGTCGCGGGTCAGGCCCTGGTGCCCACCATCGTCGCGAAGCGCGAGGGCATCCTCGACGAGGAGCTCTACAACGCTCCGCGCAACGGCCTGCCGTTCGCCGAGGACCTCGACGAGGATGCTCCCGAGTCGCCCGCTGCGGAGGACGCCGCTCCCGCCGCCGCGCGCTGACGCCCTCCCTCAACCAGAAGAGAAGAGGAGGCGCCCCGGGTGGGGCGCCTCCTCTTCTCTTCTTCGCTTGAGATCAGGCCTCGTCGGCGACGAGCATGTCGTCGGCCTTCTGCTTCAGGAACTTCGTGCCGAACAGCAGCACGGCGGCGATCAGCGGGAAGACCGCGATCGCGTAGATCCCGGACGCCGGGTCGCCGCCTGCCGCCTCGCTGACGTTCGTGCGCAGGATCGGGGCGAGGAAACCGCCGAGGTTGCCGATCGAGTTGATCAGGGCGATGCCCGTGGCGGCGGCGGTGCCGGAGATGAGGAACGCCGTCGGGTAGGACCAGGTGATCGGCGAGACCGACATGAAGCTCAGCACCGCGAGCGTGATGAAGACCATGCCGAGCAGCGGCTGCTCGGTGGCCCCGGCCCACGCCGAGCCCACGATGCAGAACGCGGTGAGCAGGTAGAACAGCACGCCCAGCCGACGGCGACGCAGCGTGGTGTTGGCGTACCGGCCGAAGAAGTACAGGCCGAAGGCCCCGATGAACCACGGCACGGCGACGAGGAGACCGACCTGCAGGCCGACCTGCTGCCCGGTGAGCGCGGCCACCTGCTGCGGCAGGTAGAAGGTGACGCCGTAGACGGCGACCTGGAGGCAGAAGTAGATCGCCGTGAAGTACCAGACGCGCGGGCTGCCCAGCGAGCGCCAGATGCCGGTCGGGCTCTCGCCGGACTTCAGGGCGTCCTCACGCGCCGTCTCGGCTGCGAGCGCCGCCTTCTCGTCATCCGTGAGGAACTTCGCCTTCTCCGGCGAGTCGACCAGGAAGATGAAGGCGGCGATACCGGCGATCACGGCGAAGAGGCCCTCGACGAAGAACATCAGCTGCCAGCCGTGCACCCAGCCCACGTCGTCGCCGACGTTGATC
>JBASAE010000062.1:0-3033 GCA_049654285.1 Microbacterium sp. | reverse complement strand
CCGCCCGAACGGCCCCACAGATCAGGACGACGCCGATGATGTCACCCGTTGCCACGCGTTGGTGGGAGGACGCCGTCGTCTACCAGGTGTACGTGCGCTCGTTCCGTGATGGCAACGGGGACGGCATCGGTGACATCCCCGGCATCCGGGCGGCGCTCCCCGACCTCGCGTCCCTCGGGGTCGACGCCATCTGGCTGAATCCCTGCTACGCCTCGCCGCAGCGGGACCACGGCTATGACATCGCCGACTACTTCGCGATCGATCCCGCCTACGGCACGGTGGACGACCTCGGCCGACTCGTCGAGGACGCGCATGCCCGGGGCATCCGGGTGCTGATGGACATGGTCGCGAACCACTGCTCCGACGAGCACGCCTGGTTCCAGGCCGCGCTGGCGTCGGCCCCGGGCAGCCCGGAGCGAGAGCGCTTCCTCTTTCGCGACGGCCGTGGAGCCGACGGGACCCAGCCGCCGAACAACTGGCAGAGCGTTTTCGGCGGGCCGGCCTGGACGCGCGTCGTCGAGGCGGACGGCCGGCCAGGACAGTGGTACCTGCACGCGTTCGATCGCGCCCAACCGGACTTCAACTGGAGGAACCCGGAGGTGGCCGCGTATTTCGACGAGGTGCTCGCCTTCTGGTTCGGACTCGGCGTGGACGGCTTCCGGATCGATGTTGCCCACGGGCACGTCAAGTCGGCCGAGCTCGCCGACTGGCCCGGCGCCGAGGACGGCTCCGGGGGCCACAACTACGACATGTGGGATCAGCCCGAGGTGCACGAGATCTTCCGCTCATGGCGGGCGATCGGCGACCGGCAGCCCGAATCGAAGTACTTCGTCGGAGAGATCTGGGTGCCGACGGCGGAACGGCTCCGCTCGTATCTCCGCTCGGATGAACTGCATCAGGCCTTCACCTTCGATCTCCTCGTGCAGCCCTGGGACGGGCCGCGTCTGCGCGCGGCGATCGAAGCCGGGCTGGCGGGTTCCTCAGCCGACATCGGAGCGCCCGCCTGGACGCTCTCGAACCACGACGTGCATCGCACCGTGACCCGGTACGGGCAGGAGCAACCGCTCGGCTCGCCCGATCCCACCGACATGATCTCCGCCGCCCGCCGTCGCGGAAGCGTGGACGTCGAGCTCGGCATCCGCCGGGCGCGCGCCGCCGCCGCACTCCTGCTCGCTCTGCCCGGCACCGTCTTCCTGTACCAGGGGGAGGAACTCGGTCTCCCCGAAGTGCTCGACCTGCCCGACGATGCGCGGCAGGATCCGATCTGGGTGCGCTCCGGCGGACGCGAGCTCGGCCGGGACGGATGCCGCGTTCCCCTGCCCTGGGTGGCCGGTGAGCCGAACTTCGGCTTCACTCCGGCTGAGTCGGCCGCGCCGTGGCTCCCGCAGCCGGAGTGGTTCCGGGCCTTCGCCGCCGACACGCAACGGGAGCGCCCGGGGTCGACCCTCCAGCTGTACCGACGGCTCGTCCACGAGCGCCGGGTGCTCTTCGGAGCCTCGGAGTCGATGAGCTGGCTGGAGACCGGCGATCCGCAGCTGCTCGCGTTCACGCGAGGCGCCGGGGCATGCGTCGTCAATCTGGGTGCCGAGCCGGCGACGGTCCCCCCGGAATGGGACTTCGGTCCCGTGATCGTGTCCACAACGACTTCCGCGGGCGGCAGCGATGTCGTCCCGGTCGACAGCGCGGCGTGGTTCGCGCTCAGCCCCGCGCGTGCAGATGCGGCTGCCCACGCAACCCTCCGAGCCGGCCTCGGCTCATCAGCACCACACCTGCACACCGTGGCGCAGGAGCGCCGCTTCATCACAAGGAGCAATGATGCACCGTAGAACCCTCCCCATCGTCGCGATCGGCGCGGCCGTCGGCCTCGCGCTCTCCGGCTGCACCGCCGCCGGAGACGACGCCGGCGGCACCACGGAAGTGACCGTATGGCACTACTGGGACGGCACCAACGCCGACACGTTCGACGCCATGGCGAAGGAGTACAACGACGCCCATCCCGACGTGAAGATCAGCACGTCGAACGTGCCGAACGCCGACTTCCTCACCAAGCTGCGCGCCTCGGCGACCTCGAAGACCCTCCCGGACATCGCGATCGGCGACCTCGTCTGGGTGCCGCAGATCGAACAGATCGGCACGCTCGCCGATCTCTCCACGCTCATTCCGAAGACCACGCTCGACGACATCAACCCCGCGCTCACCTCGTTCGGGACGATCGGCGGGAAACAGGTCTCCGTCCCGGTGTCGGCGAACAACCTCGCCTACATGTACAACAAGACACTGTTCGCGGAGGCCGGTCTCGACCCGGAGCAGCCGCCGAAGACGTGGGAGGAACTCATGTCGGCGGGCAAGGCCGTCCTGGCGAAGACCGGCAAGCCCGGATACGACCTGTTCACGCAGGCGGGCGACAACGGCGAGGGGCTGACCTGGAACTTCCAGGTGAACCTGTGGCAGGCAGGGGGAGAGTTCCTCACGGCGGACAACTCCGCGGCCGCCTTCAACACGCCCGAGGGGGCGAAGGCGCTGCAGTTCTGGGTGGACCTCATCGCATCCGGCGTGAGCCCATACGCCAAGTGGGGCGAGTTCGAGAAGGGTCAGGGCGGCTCTGCGCAGGAGGGCTCGTGGATGGTCGGCATCTGGGCTGCCGACCCGCCGTTCGACTTCGGCGTGGCGAAGGCCCCCTACCCCGGTGACGGCGTCCCCGCGACCAACCTCGGCGGTGAGCAGGCCATGGTCTTCGACCACTCGGACAAGAAGGCCAAGGCGGCAGCGGACTTCCTCGCCTGGTTCCTCGAGCCCGCACAGGTCACCAGCTGGAGCGAGAAGACGGGGATGATCCCGGTCACCGGTTCCGTGGCGACGAGCAGCGACTACCTCGACTGGGTGAACACCACCGAGCCGCGCCTGCTGCCGTTCGTCGAGCAGATGGCCGACGCGCACGCGCGCCCGAACACCCCCCTGTACCCGAAGATCTCCCTCGCCTTCGCGCAGAAGATCGAGGCGGCGCTGAGCGGGCAGGCGAGCGTCGGCGAGGCG
>JBASAE010000061.1:0-2157 GCA_049654285.1 Microbacterium sp. | reverse complement strand
GTCGCATCGAGCTGCACGATCAGCCCGCGCACGCGTTCGTACTCCCACATCCGCAGCACCGGCTCGCCGTCCGGGCCGATGATCGACGCGGCGTACAGCGGCGCACAGGTGAGCGGCCAGTGCCCCCGCATCCCGATGTTCCACTCCACGCCACCCGAGAACCAGGCGTTGCGCAGCCCGAGGTTCGCCGGCTGGAAGATGTCGTTGCGGTACACGAGGTCGCGGCCGGTCGCCTTGTCGACCAGGGCGGTGAGGCGCCCGCCCAGCTCGAGCGCGAACTCCGCGCGCAGGTGCTCGTTCTCCAGCACCGCAAGCCGCATCGGGGCATCGGCGCGCTCGCGGCCGTAGGAGTCCTGCAGCAGATAGGGGTGGATGCTCGACACCCGCCCGTACTCGATGCCCCGCGCTATGCGCTCGGGCAGCCCGTCGGTCGACGCCTGATACGGCGCCTCGGGCATGCTCGCGACGGCGGGCAGCGGATTCGGTGGCCCGACCGGCGCGGACGGCAGCACGTGTTCGACGATGGTCAGCGAGGCACCCATGAGGTTCAGTATCCCTCCTCTGCTCAGGCCGCTCCTTGTTTCGGAATCGATTGCTCCGACCCGAACAGGGAGAGGATCGGGAAGCGGTGCACGGCGCACGTGAGCACGGCGCGCCTGCGCGCGCTTAGGGTGGGCAGGTGACCGGCTTCGACTATGAGCGGCTGCGGCGTGCGCCCGACGTCGAGGCGCCGAACCTGCAGGCCTGGGACGCCACCGATGAGATGCTCGTGCGGGAGGCGCTGAGCAGGGGGATCGCGGGCGAGGAGATCGCCGTCGTCGGCGACGGCTACGGTGCGATCACACTCGCGCTGGCCGAGGCCGGGCTGCGCGGCATCCGCGTGCACCAGGACCTCGTGACCGGCCGTCTCGCGCTGGAGCGCAACGCTCGCGCCCTCGGTCTCGCGGATCAAGACCCCGATGAGTCGGATGCCGCGCGGCGTGTGCCCTCCACACCCGGCGCGGCGGATGCGGAGGTGACGGGTTCCGGGACGGCGTTCACGCAGCACGAGCTCGGGGAGGGGCTGCTCACGGGCATCCGACTCGTGCTGCTGCAGCTGCCGAAGTCGCTGCCCGAGCTCGCGGAGGTCGCCGACGCGGTCGCGCGTTGGGCGGCACCCGACGCGGTCGTCCTCGCCGGCGGACGGGTCAAGCACATGACCCTCGCGCAGAACGAGGTGCTCGCGCGGCACTTCGCGGGGGTGCAGCCGCAGCGTGCGGAGCGCAAGTCGCGTCTCGTCGTCGCGACGGGGTTGCAGCGCCCCGCCGGACCCCCGCCGTTCCCGGTGAGCGCCGTGCATCCCGAACTCGGCCTCACCCTCTGCGCGCACGGTGGCGCGTTCGCCGGCGATCGGATCGACATCGGGACGCGGGTGCTGCTCGACGTGCTGCTTTCCGGGGAGGGCGGGGACGTCGCGTCTCGCTCGCCTGCGGTTCGCTCGCGGAGTGACCGGGGCGACCACACCGTGATCGACCTGGGCTGCGGCACCGGCGCGCTGGCCGCCGCGTATGCGACAAGGCACCCGGACGCCCGCGTGATCGCGACCGACCGCTCGGCCGCCGCCGTGCGCTCGGCTCGTGAGACCTTGGCGGCGAACCGGCTCGACAGGGTCGAGGTCACCCTCGACGATGCCGGCTCCGAGCTTCCCGACGCCGTCGCCGACCTCATCCTGCTGAACCCGCCGTTCCACCTCGGTGCGAGCGTGCACGAGGGTGCGGGCCGCAGGCTCATCGAGGCGGCGGCCCGCCTCACCCGCCCCGGCGGCGAGGTGTGGACGGTGTTCAACTCGCATCTCGACCACCGCCGCATCCTGCAGCGCGAGGTGGGCCCGACCGACCAGGTCGTCCGCACCCCGAAGTTCATCGTCACCCGCTCGACCCGACGCTGACCGCATCACGATCCGGTCACGGGATTTGCCACGACATCAGCCACTCGTTAGCGTGGACGGGCGGCCGGAAGGCCGCAAAGACCAGTCCGCGACCGTGTCTTTCTTCGAATTTTGTGCTTACTGGTGTGAGATGCGGACGTATGGTCGGTGATCTCTGCCCGGATCCGAAATCCGGTGCCCGAGCCGCCAGCACGACGTCGTCGAACGGCCTTGCGATCATCACCCGGGCG
>JBASAE010000060.1:0-8236 GCA_049654285.1 Microbacterium sp. | reverse complement strand
CGGTCGTCGAGCTCATCAAGAAGGAGACCGGCGGCAAGGAGCCCAACAAGGGCGTGAACCCGGATGAGGTGGTCGCCGTCGGCGCCGCCCTCCAGGCCGGCGTCCTCAAGGGCGAGCGCAAGGACGTCCTGCTCATCGACGTGACCCCGCTGTCGCTCGGCATCGAGACCAAGGGCGGCATGATGACCAAGCTCATCGACCGCAACACCGCGATCCCGACCAAGCGCAGCGAGACCTTCACCACCGCCGACGACAACCAGCCGTCGGTCGCGATCCAGGTCTTCCAGGGCGAGCGCGAGTTCACCCGCGACAACAAGCCGCTGGGCACCTTCGAGCTGACCGGCATCGCCCCGGCCCCGCGCGGCATCCCGCAGATCGAGGTCACCTTCGACATCGACGCGAACGGCATCGTGCACGTGTCCGCCAAGGACAAGGGCACCGGCAAGGAACAGTCGATGACCATCACCGGCGGTTCGTCGCTCTCCAAGGACGACATCGACCGCATGGTCAAGGAGGCCGAGGAGCACGCCGCCGAGGACAAGAAGCGCCGCGAGTCGGCCGAGGTGCGCAACCAGGCCGAGACGCTGTCGTACTCGATCGAGAAGCTCATCTCGGAGAACGAGGACAAGCTGCCCGAGGACGTCAAGACCGAGGTCAAGGCCGACGTCGACGCCCTCAAGACGGCGCTGGCCGGCGAGGACGACGACGCGGTGAAGACCGCGTTCGACAAGCTGAACCAGTCGCAGGGCAAGCTCGGCGAGGCGATCTACGCGCAGTCGCAGGCGGATGCCGCAGCCGGCGCCCCCGCCGACGGCGACGCCCCGACGGACGAGTCGTCCTCCGATGAGGACGTCATCGACGCCGAGGTCGTGGAAGACGAGGACGAGAAGAAGTAATGACCGAGAAGAACGCAGGCGAAAACGACAACGGCACCGAGCCGGACGGCGTTCCCGCCGAGGGTCAGGGCGAGGGGTCGGATGCCATGGCATCCGGCCCCCAGCCGGATCCGGCGGACAACGCGGAACAGCTCACCGTCGACGACATCCTGAACGCCGAGCAGATCGACGAGGCGGCCTCCGAGGACGGCTCGGACGCGGGCATCGTGGACGCCGAGCACGCACTGCTGACCGATCTCAAGCGGCTGCAGGCCGAGTACGCCAACTACCGTCGGCGCACCGAGGAGCAGCGGCACGTCGAGATCCAGCGCGCGAAGGGCGAGGCCGCGAAGGGCCTGCTGCCCGTGCTCGACGACCTGGGCCGTGCCGAGCAGCACGGCGACCTCGCCGAGGGCAGCGCCTTCGCCGTGATCGCCGAGAAGATCCGCACGGTCGTCGAGCGCCTCGGCGTCGTCGCCTACGGCGAGGCCGGCGAGGAGTTCGACCCGCAGCAGCACGAGGCGATCTTCCAGCAGCCGACTCCGGGCGCGACCTCCTCGACGATCCTCGAGGTCGTCGAGGTCGGCTACCGCCTGGGCGATGTCGAGCTGCGCCCGGCGAAGGTCGTCGTCGCCGTCCCCGCGGAATAAGAGCAGGTGATCGATGGCTAGCCAGGACTGGTTCGACAAGGACTTCTACAAGACGCTCGGCGTCAAGAAGGACGTCTCGGACGCCGATCTGAAGAAGACGTACCGCAAGCTCGCGCGCAAGTACCACCCGGACGCGAATCCGGGTGATGCCAAGGCCGAGGCGACGTTCAAGGAGATCAGCGAGGCGTACGCCGTGCTGAGCGACCCCGAGCAGCGTCGCGAGTACGACGAGCTCCGCGCGATGGGGTCGGGGGCACGCTTCACCGCGCCCGGCGCCGGCGGCGCCGGTGGCTTCGAGGACGTGTTCAGCCGGTTCGGGCAGTCGGGTCGCAGCCAGCAGGCCGACTTCGACGACATCTTCGCGATGTTCTCGCAGGGAGGCGGCGGGACGTTCGGCTCCGGCCGGTTCGGGCAGTCCACCGGCGGCTACCGCGGCTTCGGCGGCCCGCAGCGGGGAGCCGACGTCACGGCGCGCACCACGCTCGACTTCACCACCGCGGCGAAGGGCGAGACGATCACGCTGCAGGCCGAGGACGGCAAGCCGTTCAAGGTGAAGATCCCGGCCGGGGTCGCCGACGGGCAGAAGATCCGGCTGCGCGGACGAGGCCGCCCCTCGCCGGACGGCGGTGAGGCGGGAGACATCGTCGTGCAGATCACGGTGCGACCGCACCCGGTGTTCACCCGGGACGGGCAGAACCTGCGGCTCACCGTGCCGGTGACGTTCACCGAGGCGGCGCTGGGCGCGACGATCGAGGTGCCCACCCTCGACGGCGAGAGCGTCAAGCTGCGCGTCGCACCCGGGACGCCCTCGGGGCGTGTGCTGCGCGTCAAGGGCCGCGGCATCACCACGCAGAAGGGCACCGGCGATCTTCTCGCCGAGCTGCAGGTCGCGGTGCCGTCGCACCTCGACGACGCCGCACGCGCGGCACTGGAGGCGTTCCGGGCGGCGGAGCCGGCGGAGGACCCCCGCGCGGAGATGATGGCGAAGGCCCGGGCCTGAGCCCGGGACACCGCGGACCGACGAGAGGCATGCTGGAAGGAGGATGAGGACCATGACCCCGGAGGACGAGGACGCGCCGCTCTACGCGATCGCGTACGCCGCCGAGCTCTCCGGCATGCATCCTCAGACGCTCCGGCAGTACGACCGCATCGGCCTCGTCGTGCCCGGCCGCACCCGTGGCGGCTCGCGGCGCTACTCGGTGCGCGACATCCGGCAGCTGCGAGAGGTCGCCCGGCTCTCGGCCGACGGCATGAGCCTGCCGGCGATCGCGAAGCTGCTGGACCTGGAGGACGAGGTGCTCATGCTGCGCCGCCGGGTGCTCGAGCTCGAGCAGACGCTGCGCGCGGAGCGGGCCAACCGGCCCGGCGTGCGCGTCTTCGCCGCCGGTTCCAGCGGCCAGGTCATCACGGTGCCGAGCGGTCGCCGGGTACGCCGCTCGACCGAGGTGGTGGTGTGGCGTCCCCGCCCCCTCTCCCCGCCGGACGAGGACTGACCGCACGGCCGTGAGGGCTCAGATGCCCAGCACGGCCTTCGCGATGAGGAAGTAGATCACCAGCCCCGTGGCATCCACGAACGTCGTGATGAACGGGTTCGAGAACACCGCAGGGTCGACCTTGATCGCGCGCGCGGCGAGGGGCATGATGCCGCCGATGGATGCCGCGACCGTGCACACCGCCACCAGGGTGAGCCCGATCACCAGCCCGATCTGCCAGTCGTAGACGAGACCGGCGATCAGGGATCCGAGCATCCCGAGCAGCAATCCCAGGAAGAACCCGACCCGGATCTCACGGGACAGCACCCGGAAGACGTCGCGTGGCGCGACCTCGCCGAGCGCGAGCGAACGGGTGACCGTGGTCGCCGCCTGGTTCCCGGTGTTGCCGCCGGTGCCGATCAGCAGGGGGACGAACAGCGCGAGCACGGTCAGCTGTGCGAGGGTCGCCTCGAACGTGTCGAGCACGTGCACGGTCAGGGTCGCGCCGACCGCGAGCACGAGCAGCCACACCACCCGCGAGCGCACCAGCCGCCGGATCGGGGTGGACAGGTAGGGGCGTCGCAGCGGCTCGACACCGCCCTGACGCGCGGCGTCCTCGCTCTCCTCCTGCTTGAGGATGCGGGCGGCGTCGTCGATCGTGAGCACACCCACCAGACGCCTCTCGCGATCGACCACCGGCAGCGCCAGCAGGCCGAAGTCGGTGGCCCGGCGCGCGGCGATCTCGGCGTCCTCCGTCGCCTCGACGACCTGTGCGTCGCTCATGACCTCGCTCACCGGCGTGTCCTCATCGGTCGACATCAGGTCCCGCAGGCTGACGACGCCCACCACGCGGCGACCGGAGTCGGTGACCGGCAGGGTGTAGATCGTCTCGGCGGAGTCGAGTGCGCCGCGGATGCGTGCGAGCGTGTCCGCCACGGTGAGCTGCGGATGCGTGGTGACGAACTCCGGGCTCATCCGACGCCCGATCGAGTCCTGCGGGTAGCCGAGCATGCCCGAGGTCAGGTCGCGTTCGTGACGGGTGAGCCCGCGCAGCAGGCGGGGGGCGAGGGACGCGGGCAGCTCGTCGAGCAGCCACACCCGGTCGTCCGGGTCCATCTCGGCGAACAGGGTGGTGACCTCGGCGTTGCGCAGCGCGCGCACCAGGTCGCCCTGGGTCCCGGGCGAGAGCGCCTCGAACACCTCGAGGGCCCGTTCCTTGGTGAGCAGCCGGTAGACGATCGCGGCGTCCTCGATGTCGAGCCGGTCGACGAGCTCGACGATCTCGGGGACGGCGAGCGGGGTGAGCGCGGCGGAGGCGCCGGCGAGGTCGCCCTGTGCGAGCGTGCGGCCGATCGCGTCGGCGGCGTCGGCGACCTGCTGAAGCTGAGTGGGGGTCATGGGCATGCCTTCGGGAAGGGCTCTGCCCGCGGTTCGAGCGGGGATGCGTCGCGGAAGACGTCAGTCCGCGGCCCGCAGGAGGCGGGCCGCCGCGCTGATCAGCGGAGCGGAGCGGAGGCGAGTGGGGACGGTCTGCGACTGTGACTGTCACTGGACATGCGGCACCACCTCGCTCCCTGTTCCTCGGTCGTCTGCGCGACGAACGCGTGCTCGGACACGCAACTCTCAACCGTAGCCCGGAGCGGAGGGAAGCGGCAAGTCGGCTGTGGTGCTATGAAATCGATTTCGCTAGAGTGGGGTCCGATCGAGGAGGATCATGCATCAGCACCTGTCCCTGCGTCGCTCCGCCGCGCTGCTCGCGCTGGCGACGGCGCTCGCCCTGGCAGCCTGTTCGCCGACCGGAGCCGTGGAGCTGGACCCCGACCCCGACAGGCCTTTCGTGCTGGCCGGGGTCTCCGGAGTGACGGAGATCGCGCAGCTCACCGGCCCGGAGGCGATGAACGACACGATGAGCGTGGGCGTCGCCGGCACGGATCTCGGATCGATGGTCGACATCGGCGACAAGACGTTCTTCCTGTTCGGCGACACGTTCGGTGAGCGGGAACCCGGGTCGATCGGGGGGCAGGGCGGGATGTGGCGGTCGAACGTCCTGGCCTGGAGCACCGATGGCGACCCGACCGACGGGATCGACTTCGACGGCTGGCTCGACGACGGCATAGGCATGGCGAAGGCGATCGTGGAAGGCGATCACGACGGCAACGATGCCGGCGGCGAGGTCACGAAGATCCCGACATACGGCTTCGCGATCGGCGACACGATGTATGTCGCGTACATGTCTGTCCGTCACTGGGGTGAGGCCGGGAGGTGGGACTCGAACCGCGCGGCGCTCGTGAAGTCTGCGGACCACGGGGCGACCTGGGCCCCCGTCGAGGGCGTGGAGTGGCCCGGCGACTCGAACTTCGTTCAGTTCGCGGCGGCGCAGGTGCGGGAGTCCGGGACCGAGTACGTGTACATCTGGGCCATCCCCTCCGGCCGGTTCGGGGGCGTCCGGCTCATGCGCGTGCCGGCTGCGGAGGAGGACGTCGAGACCCTGTCGTCGTACGAGTACTTCGCCGGCTCCGAGGGGGAGACGCCCCGCTGGAGCGCGGAGATGGCGGATGCCGTGACGGTGGTCGACGGCACGATCGGCGAACTGTCGGTGATGTGGTCGACGTATCTCGAGCGATGGATCATGACCTACTCGGATGCCGGCAACGCGTACATCCGCGAGGGCATCACGCCCTGGGGGCCGTGGGGCGATCCGATCGAGCTGGTCCCGGGGAGCGACTACCCGGGCCTGTACTCGCCCTACCTGAATCCCCGCTACGTCTCCGACGACGGGCGCACGATCTACTTCACGCTGTCCCTCTGGGGGCCGTACAACGTGTTCTGGTTCTCGGCGCGACTCGATCGCACGTGACCACCCCTTGTGCTTGAAATCGATTTCGTATAACGTGTCGAACTACCGGCCGCTGGACCCGTCCGCGACCGTTCCACGGCATCAGCCGAACACAGCAGCGGCTCATCGAGGAGTCGAAGTCCCTGAGGAGGACGAATGCGAAAGTCAGTGAAGAGGTTCGCACTCGCCGCGATCGCCGCGGCGACCGTCGGGATCATGGTCACCGGGTGCACCTCGGGCGGAGACGGTGGCGAAGGCAGCGCCGACAGCGGCGAGCTGAGCTTCGTCTACATGGGCGATGCGAACCAGCAGAAGGCGTTCAACGCGCTGTTCGCCGAGTTCAACAAGGAACACCCCGACATCAAGCTCAAGGCCGTCGGCATCCCGAGCGGCAACTGGGCCACCTTCTCGACCACGGTCGCCACGCGCCTCGCGGGCGGGCAGAAGATCGACATCATCCAGGTCGCCACCGAAGGACAACGGCTCTTCGCCTCGAAGGACATCCTGGAGGATCTCGGTCCTTTCATGGAGAAGGACAAGGACATCGTCGACGACTACTTCAACGACATCAGCCCCAACCTGGTGAAGTTCAACAAGGAGTTCGCCTCCGGGCCCAAAGGCGAGACCGTGTTCATCCCCGGCGGGTTCAACACCATGGGGATGTACCTGAACAAGTCGGTCTTCGAACAGGCCGGTGTGGCGATCCCCGAGAACGGCAACTGGACCTGGGACGAGTTCCTCGCCGCAGGCAAGACCATCAAGGAGAAGACCGGCGCCTATCTGACCGGCGCGGGCTCCGGCTACTTCACCGACGTGATGCCCTGGCTCACCACCAACGGCACCAGCACGTTCAACGCCGACTGGAGCGAGCCCACCTACAACACCGGCGCGGCGGTCGAGGCGGTCGAGTTCGCCAAGAGCCTGGTCGATCTGGGCCTCGCCCCCAAGCCCGGAGGGCAGTTCGACGCCAACACCGCCTTCAAACAGGGCAAGCTCGCCTCGCTGAACGGCGGACGCTGGCCGGTGCTCGGCATCCGCGACCTGAAGATGGTCGATGACACGGTCCTCGTGAACTGGCCCACCAAGGTCGGCAACGGATCCCCGGTCGGCTGGGACGCGTGGAACATCAGCAAGAAGAGCGAGAACAAGGAGGCCGCCTGGACCTTCATCAAGTTCCTGATGTCGAAGGAGGCCGGCAGCTACTTCGCCGAGATCGGCGGCACCATCGTCCCGGCGCGGGTCTCGGTCGCCAACTCCCCGGCATTCACGGGCAACGCCCCGGAGGGCACGGTCCGGCTGAGCGAGGCGATGGACTTCGCCACGCCGATCCCGTCGATCAACCAGGGCGCCGAAGCGCAGAAGACGATCGAAGAGGCGTGGGGGACCATCATCGCCGGCCAGGGCGAAGCGCAGAAGACCCTGGACGCGGCGCAGGCCAAGCTGGAGAAGCTGGTCAGTGAGTGACACCGCTCTGGAGGTGCGGCGCCCCGGGGTGAAGGCCCCGCGGCGCCGCACCGAAGTGGCCGGTTGGCTCTTCGTCAGCCCGGCCTTCCTGCTCTTCCTCGTCTTCGTCGCGGGCCCGTTCGTCTTCGCGATCGTGCTCGCCTTCATGAAGTGGGATCTGCTCACGCCGCCGGCGTTCGTGGGGATCGAGAACTTCGCGAAGCTGTTCTCGGACTCGTTGCTGCCGCGGGTGCTGCTGAACACCTTCGTGTTCGCGTTCGCCTCGATCGTCACCCACCTGCTCTTCGGGCTGCTGCTCGCGCTCGCGGTGAACCGGGTGATGAGCAAGGGACTGAGCTACTTCGCCCGTGTGGCGGTGTTCTTCCCGTTCCTGATCTCCTGGGCGGCCGTCGCGCTCCTGTGGAAGTACGTGCTGGACCCCACCTTCGGCTTCGTCGCCCAGTACATGTCGATGGCGGGCATCGACCTGCCGAACTTCTTCGCCGACCCCGCCTGGGCGTTGCCGGCCATCATCTTCATCGACCTGTGGCACACCCTCGGATTCACCTTCATCATCATGCTCGCCGGGCTGCAGACGGTTCCGGTCGAGCTCATCGAGGCGGCCCGCACCGACGGCGCGTCCTCCCGGCAGATCTTCTGGAACGTCACCCTCCCGCTGATGTCGCCGACGATGTTCTTCGCGACGATCATCACGTTCATCGGCGGCTTCCAGATCTTCGACCCGATTCAGATCATCACCAAGGGCGGACCGCAGGACTCCACGATGACGATCATCATGTACCTGTACGAGAAGGGCTTCCAGGCGTTCGACATGGGCTATGCGGCCGCCGTCGCCCTGCTCGTGTTCGTGATCATCATGGGAGTGACCGTCATCCAGTTCGTGGGACGGCGGAAGTGGGTGTTCGGAGCATGACCGCGACAGAAGCCGTCGTCCTGGGC
>JBASAE010000059.1:0-2905 GCA_049654285.1 Microbacterium sp. | reverse complement strand
GCACAGGGCCCTCTCGGTGCGGTGCGGGCCCGGGCGGCGAGATGCCTGCCCCGGCGAGCGCGGCACGGCCGTGCGGGGTGATCCAGTCACTCGACCAGGGCGGGTCGAGCACGATGCGGACGCGGGCGGCGAAGCCGGCGCCCTGCAGCGCACGCAGCAGGTCGTCGCGCATGGTCGCCATCGCGGGGCAGCCGGAATAGGTCGGGGTGATCGCGGCGACGACGGTGCCGTCGTCGTCGACGGAGACGTCGCGGAGGATCCCGAGGTCGGTGAGCGTCAGCATCGGAAGCTCGGGATCGGGGACGCGGGATGCGGCGAGACGGGCGCGTTCCACGGGATCGGGAACACGACGTTCCGGAGCGGCCGAGAGCGTCACCATGGTCACCACCGGCCTTCGGGGTGGGCGCGGGCAACGGACTGCATGTCAGTGAGGAGCGCGGTGAGCGCGGGGGTGTGACGACCGTCGCGACCGGATGCTCCCGCGACGGCGGCGACGGACGGCTGCGACAGCCCCGATGCGGCGAGCACCGGGGCGAGCGCCGCGTCCACGTCGGCGGCGAGGAGCGCGGGATCCACACCGATCCCGGCGTCCGTCAGCGACCGTTCGACCTCGTGGGTGTGGAACGGCTCGTCGTACAGCGGCCACAGCCCGTCGAGGGCCGCGGTCAGCCGCCGGCGCGACTCCGCGGTGCCGCGGGCCAGGGTGACGAACCAGCGGCCGGCGAAGTCGCGGTGGTAGGCGAGCTCCTTGACCCCCTTCGCCGCGATCGCGGCGAGCACGGGATCGCGGCTGTCCGCCAGCCGCGCGAACAGCGCGTATCGCCAGGCGGAGAACAGCAGGATGCGGGCGATCGTCTCGGCGAAGTCACCGTTCGGCGCCTCGCACAGCCGCACGTTGCGGAAGGCACTGCCGGCGCGGAAGAACGCCAGCCTGTCCTCATCCGGCACCGGCGAGCCGTCGGGCAGCGCCGGCACGACCCGCGGGTCGGCAGCAGCCGCGCGGCTCAGCAGCAGCCGCGCCTGGCCGAGCAGGTCCAGCGCGATGTTGGCGAGCGCGATGTCCTCCTCGAGGTCGGGGGCACGGCTGCACCATTCCGCCAGCCGCTGCGCGAGCACGAGCGCGTCGTCGCCGAGCATCAGGCAGTAGACCGCCAGCTCCGCGGGGTCCGCGCCGTCGGGCACCGTCGTGTCGACCCCGGCCAGCGGGTCCTCGAAGTCGGTGCCGAACGCCCAGTGCGCGTCGCCCGCGCTCGCGTCGTCGGCGAGCAGCGCCGAGTACGCGTTCTCATGCGGGTTCTGATCGGACATCCCTCACCTCACATGTGCGGGACGTCGTCGGGGATGACGTAGAAGGTCGGATGCCGGTACACCTTGTCCCCGCTGGGGGCGAACAGGGGATCCTTCTCGTCCGGGCTCGACGCGGTGATCGCGGCCGAGCGCACGACCCAGATGCTGACCCCCTCGTTGCGGCGGGTGTACACGTCACGGGCGTGCCGCAGCGCCATCTGGTCGTCGGCCGCGTGCAGCGAGCCGACGTGCACGTGGTTGAGACCGCGCTTGCCGCGGACGAACACCTCGTACAGCGGCCACTCCGCCTGAACGCTCATGCCGCCTCCTCGGCGTGGGATGCCGCGAAGGCCAGTGCCGCCTCACGCACCCAGGCCCCGTCGTCCCACGCCTTCCGCCGATGGGCGATGCGCTGCGCGTTGCACGGTCCGTCTCCGCCGACCACCGCCCAGAACTCGTCCCAGTCCGGCTCGCCGAAGTCGTGATGCCCGCGCTCGTCGTTCCAGGCGAGCGCGGGGTCGGGCAGCGTCACGCCGAGCGCCTCCGCCTGCGGCACCGTCATGTCGACGAACTTCTGCCTCAGCTCGTCGTTCGTGTGGGTCTTGATCCCCCAGGCCATCGACTGCGCGGTGTTCGGCGAGGAGTCGTCGGGCGGACCGAACATCATCAGTGCCGGCCACCAGAACCGGTCGACGGACTCCTGCACCATCGCGCGCTGCTCGTCGGTGCCGCGCATCATCGTCATCAGCAGCTCGAAGCCCTGTCGCTGATGGAAGGACTCCTCCTTGCAGATGCGGATCATCGCCCGTCCGTACGGTCCGAACGAGGTGCGGCACAGCGGCACCTGGTTGCAGATCGCGGCGCCGTCGACCAGCCAGCCGATCGTGCCGACGTCGGCGTAGGACGGGGTCGGGTAGTTGAAGATCGAGGAGTACTTCTGACGGCCGGCGATGAGGTTCGAGGTCAGCTCGTCCCGTGAGACGCCGAGCGTCTCGGTCGCGGAGTACAGGTACAGCCCGTGGCCCGCCTCGTCCTGCACCTTCGCGAGCAGGATCGCCTTGCGGCGCAGCGAGGGCGCCCGTGAGATCCAGGCGCCCTCGGGCTGCATCCCGATGATCTCGGAGTGCGCGTGCTGCGCGACCTGGCGGATGAGCGTCCTGCGATACGGCTCCGGCATCCAGTCCCGCGGCTCGATGCGGTCCCGGCGCGCGATCACGGCCTCGAACCGCTCCTGCAGCGAGGCCTCGTCGACGACCCCGGCCATGACGCCTCCTCTCGCCCCTATTTACTGAACGATCGTTCTGTACTACTCTGACACACGGATGCGGCCCTGGCAACGGATCGCGCCGCTTCCCGTCGGATCGGAAGGATCAGCCGTGAGCGCACTGCTGGAGAGCTACGTCGCGGGCCGCTGGTTCCGCGCGGACGACGCCGGGACGGCCATCCTCGACGCCGTCACCGGCGAGGAGATCGTGCGCGTCTCCTCTACCGGCCTCGACACCGCCGAGATGGTCGCCCATGCCCGCGAGGTCGGGGGCCCCGGCATCCGCCGGCTCACCTTCCACGAACGTGCCGGTCTGCTCAAGGAGCTCGCGCTGCACCTCGGGCAGCACAAAGA
>JBASAE010000058.1:0-4895 GCA_049654285.1 Microbacterium sp. | reverse complement strand
ACACACGCGTGATCGGTGCGCTCGAGGCATCCTTCGCCGCGCACTTCGCGGTGGCCCCTCCGAGGTTCGAGATCACCCCCCGTGAGGCCGCCGAGAGCATCGTCGCCCTCATGGACGGACTGCAGGTCCAGTGGCTGCTGTTCGACGGCGAGATCGACATGGCTGCCCGCGTTCGCACGCATCTCGCCGGACTCGGCGTCTCCCTTCCCGCTCTCCCTACCGGAACCAAGGAGCCCGCATGACTGACATCCCCGCCCTGAGCATCGAGCAGAAGGCGACTCTCGTCGCCGGCGCGACGACGTGGTCGACGCACGAGGTCGAAGGCATCCTCCCCGCACTCAATCTCAGCGACGGTCCGCACGGATTGCGTCGCCAGGGACCCGACGGCGACAATCTGGGCGTCGGCACGAGCCTTCCGGCCGTGTGCTTCCCTCCGTCCGTCGCGCTCGGCGCGACCTGGAATCCTGCGCTGGCCGAGCAGGTGGGTCAGGCGCTCGGACGTGAAGCACGCGCCCTGGATGTCCAGGTGCTCCTCGGACCGGGGCTGAACATCAAGCGGTCACCGCTGGGTGGTCGGAACTTCGAGTACTTCTCGGAGGACCCGCGCGTCAGCGGCACCCTCGCCGCGGCGATGGTGCGCGGCATCCAGAGCATGCAGGTGGCCGCGACCCCGAAGCACTTCGCCGTGAACAACCAGGAGACCGACCGGATGCGCGTGAGCGCCACGGTCAGCGAGCGCGCGCTGCGCGAGATCTACCTGGCCGCGTTCGAACAGGTCGTCCGCGAGGCCGCGCCCTGGGCGATGATGTCCGCCTACAACCGGGTCAATGGAACGTTCGCGAGCGAGAGCCACCGCCTGCTCACAGAGATCCTCCGCGACGAGTGGGGATTCGACGGTCTGGTCATGTCGGACTGGGGCGCCGTGGACGACACGGCCGCCTCGGTGGCTGCCGGACTCGACCTGGAGATGCCGCCGAGCGGTCGCGCGCAGCGCATCGTCGACGCTGTCGACCACGGCGAGATCGACGAGTCGGTGCTCGATGTCGCGATCGAGCGCCTGCGCCGACTGGCGGCACGGACGACCGGAACGGAGCCGATCGAACGCGATGTCGACGGCGCTCAGGAGGTCGCGCTGCAGGTCGCCCGCGAAGCGGCCACGCTGCTCGAGAACGACGGCACGCTGCCCCTCGACCCGAACGCGCACACGCGCGTGCTGGTGGTGGGAGAGTTCGCGCGCACGCCCCGCTTCCAGGGCGGCGGTTCGTCCCGCGTGGTCCCCACGCGCGTCATCACCGCTCTGGATGCCCTCCGCGACCTCGCCGCGGACGAGGTCTCGTTCGCCCCGGGGTTCTCCCTCACGGGCGAATCGTCCGCCGATCTCGCCGACGACGCGGTGGCACAGGCACACGACGCCGAGGTGGTGATCGCGTTCCTCGGACTCAGCGACCGCGCCGAGTCCGAGGGGTTCGACCGCAGCGACATCTCGCTGCCTGCCGACCAGCTCGCGCTCCTGCGACGCCTCGTCCAGACCGGCACGCCTGTCGTGGTCGTGCTCTCGAACGGCGGGGTGCTCGAGGTGTCGTCCTGGCGTGAGGGTGTGGCCGCCATGGTCGAGGGATGGCTTCTCGGCCAGGAGGGCGGTCGCGCCCTCGCCGAAGTCATCTACGGCATCGTCAACCCCAGCGGCCGGCTGACCGAGACGATCCCGCACCGCATCCAGGACTCTCCGAGCCACGACACGTTCCCCGGTGCAGACGGCGAGGTCCTCTATGGCGAGGACGTGTTCGTGGGCTACCGCGGGTACGACACGCGCGGCACCGAGGTCGCCTACCCGTTCGGGTACGGACTGTCGTACACGAGCTTCACGTACGAGTCGATCGAAGTGGTGCCGCACTCGGACGGCGGGTGGGGCGTGCGCATCGCCCTGCGCAACACCGGCGACCGCGCGGGCTCCGAAGTCGTCCAGCTGTACGTGGGCGCCGAGTCATCCGCTCCGGCCCGACCCGTGCGTGAACTGCGCGGCTTCACGAAGGTGCACCTCGAGCCCGGAGAAGGCACGCATGTGCACCTCGTCCTCGCCGAACGCGACCTCGCGTACTGGAATACGCGCGCACGGCGATGGCAGGTCGATCCGGGCCTCTACCGGGTGGAGGTCGGCTCGCACTCGCGCGACATCCGACTGACCGAGACGGTGCACAGCGAGGGAGACGGCATCGTCGACCCGCTGCGGATGGACTCGACGCTGGCGGAGTGGGCCGCGCATCCCGCCGGTGCGGAGTTCGTCGCACGCATGCGCGAGGGCATCCCGGCCGAGATAGCCGAACGCGCGCCGGAGCTGGTCGCGATGGTGCAGTCGACCCCCGTCATCAAGCTCACGACGTGGGGGCTCGGCCTTACGGAGCAGATGGTGCGCGACGTCGTCGCAGCGTCGGGAGGTGACGCATGATCGCGGGAGAGGCGTGGGAGTCGATCATCCACGGCGCCGCCGAACTCGAGCCGGGCACTGCGGGCGCGGTCGTGCCCCACCGGCTGCCGGCCTGGGCGCGCGCGCAGGTCGACGACGCGATGCTCTCCTACGTCGAGGCATGCCCGGGAGGTGTCGCCCTGCGCTTCGACACGGATGCCACTGAGGCGACGCTCACTATCGGCGCGACGACCGTTGCCGCCGAGGGTGCCGACATGCCCACGATCGCGCCCCTGATCGTCTCGCGGTCGGGAGAGGAGAGCAGCGTTCCCGGACCTGTGCCGACCGTCATCGTCCTCAGCCCGCAGAACGAACCGATCGGTGTCCTGCCGCATGCGCCGCAGGAGATCACGCTGCCGCTGCCGGGGTCCGGACTCGTCGAGGTGCTGCTGCCGCACAATGCCCGGATCGAACTGGTGTCGCTCACGGCGTCCGCGCCGCTGCGCCCCGCATCCGCAGCCGGACTGCGCTGGACCCACTACGGCAGTTCGATCAGCCAGGGACTGAATGCGGTGTCTGCCGCCCGGACGTGGCCGGTCGCCGCCGCTCGTAAGCTCGGGTGGAACCTGCGCAATCTCTCCTTCGCGGGCAACGCGCAGTTCGACGGGTTCGCCGCGCGCATGATCCGCGATGTTCCGGCCGACATCATCACGCTCAAGGTCGGCGTCAACCTGCTCAACTCCGACTCGATGCGCGAGCGCGCGTTCCGGCCCGCCGCGCACGCGTTCCTCGACACGATCCGTGAGGGCCAGCCCCACACGCCGATCGTGCTCATCACCGCACTCGCGTGCCCCATCCACGAAGAGACGCCGGGCCCGGTTGTGATGGATGCGGACGGTATCGCGCGGACCGCGACCCGCACGGTCGAGCAGGATGCCGGGGCGCTCACGCTGCGCCGCACCCGCGAAATCTTGGCCGAGGTCGTCGCCGCGCGGCCAGACCCGAATCTGACGCTGGTCGACGGGCAGGAACTCTTCGGCGCAGCCGACGCAGGGCTGCTGTACGACCGACTGCACCCCGATCAGGAGGGGCTCGATCTCATCGCCGAGAGATTCGTCGAACGCATCGCGCCCCTGGCCGGGGAGGCCGCGGGCGCGGCCTGACGCACCCTGCCAGGTTCCGAGGGATCATATGGCCGACCTTCGGCGCAGCAGCACGGCGCCGCACACCACCGCACCGGAGGAGGGCGCTGTGCTCACGGGCAACAGCAGGCGCGCCCTCATGGGCGTTTGGTCGCCACCGCTGATCCCGTACGCATCGAGTAGCTCGGCGCGGGGGTGCTCCAGCTGGTCGGTACGGCGGCGAAGCAACTGGAAGATCGCCTCCGGGCTCGACGCGAGACGCGGCTGAAGAACCGTGGGCGCGACGCCGACCGTGTTCTTCCGCATACCCTCCAGCAGGTCGGCGAGGTCCGTCCCGTTACGGACGTATTCGGTGGTGAGCGAGCGGCGCGGCATCCGATCGAGCACGGCTGCGCGCTGCCATGGGTGATGGAACCGCGCGGCAGGGGTGCGTCCAGCGGTGCCGACCGCCAGTTTCGAGCCGAACGTCCGCTATGAGGTGGCCGACCTGGTCAGCCACATCCGCCTGGTCGCGGCCGGGCGGGTCGTGAGCCTGTTTCCCGATCTCGCGTGGCCCCGGGGGGTGCCCCTATGTTGTTTGTCAAGCGGCGAGGGCTGGTGTTGAGTCGTGTGGCTGGTAGAGGGTGCCGTCGCGGAGCATCGCGAACAGGACGTCGGATCGGCGTCTGGCGAGTGCGATGAGCGCCTGGTTGTGGCGCTTTCCCTGCGCGATCTTGCGGTCGTAGTAGGCGCGTGATTCGGGGTCGCGGAGGGCGGCGAACGCGGAGAGGAACATTGCCCGTTTTAGGATCTTGTTCCCGCGCCGGGATGGGTGCTCACCGCGGATCGAGGTCCCAGATCGTCTGGTGACGGGCGCGAGGCCGGCGTAGGCGGCGAGGTGCCCGGCGGTGGGGAAGGTTTTGGTGGTGACTTCGGTGAGGAGTCGGGCTGCGGTCCTGACGCCGACTCCGGGCATGCTCGTCAGGACCGGCTGAAGAGGGTGCTGCTCGACGATCTTCTCGACTTCGCCGGCGATCTCGTCACGTTGTCGGCGCAGCGCCGCGAGCTGCTCCGCGAGCCGTGGCAGCACGAGTGCTGCGGCGTCGGTGCCCGTGACCACGACGGTCTGCTCACCCAGCGCGGTCGTGATCTCTGTCGCCCAGACGCGGCCCTTGCGGGGTGCGTTCTTGAGCAGTCGGTTCCCGAGCCGCTTCTCCCCGGCTGTCCTCATCGCGGCTGGTGACGTGTATGAGCTGCCGGTCGCCGACACGGACGCGTCGATCTCCGTCATGCGCGGGCTCACCGAGATCGCCAACGCCATCCACGGACTCGACCTGCCGGTGCCTACGTCGTGACCTCGGTCTCGGATG
>JBASAE010000057.1:0-1610 GCA_049654285.1 Microbacterium sp. | reverse complement strand
CAAAAACACTGGCCTGATCTACTTGAGATCACTGTGATGAATATTGGAAATAACCCGGGAGCAATGGTCATCATTGCTCCCGGGTTATTTTGTGGTGACTATTGCCGCTGTCCTACCGCGGACCGAGGATGAAGTTCCACGACCCCGTGACGAGTGCGGCGCCGAGCGCGAGCACGGGGACCAGCATGGCGAGCAGCACGAGCGCGGTGTCGCGGGCGTCCCAGCGCGATGGCCGTGCCCAGGTGCGTGGGCCGCTCCCCCCGAAGCCACGCGCCTCCATCGCGGTCGCGAGTGAGGAGCCGCGCCGGATCGCCAGCACGAACAGCGCGAACGCCATGCCGAGGCCGCGCCGGATGCGTCCCTGATCCGCCACTCCCCGCGCACGGCGCGCAAGGGCGAGCGCCCGCCAGTCCTCGGCCAGCAGCCCCAGCATCCGCATGCCGGCGAGTGCGCCGATCACGAACCGGGCCGGCACCCGCAGCCGCTGCGCGAGATCGTCGGCGAGGTCGGTCGGATCGACGGTCGCGAACAGCACTACCGCGGGCAGCCCGATCGCCAGCACACGCAGGGCGGTCGCCCCTGCCAGCAGCAGCGACCCCTCGCTGACCCGCATCAGGAACCATTCGACGTAGACCGTGCCGCTCTGCGACCCGTACAACGCGATGGTGAGAGCGCTCAACGGTGCCGCGATCCACAGCACCGCGGTGCGCAGCCAGAACTCCCGCACGGTCAGCCCTGACAAGAGCAGGATCGGCACCTCCAGCACGAGGGCGACCGCCGCCGAGACCACGTCGATCGTGAGGATGAGCGGAAGGCTGATCAGCAGCGCCGCGGCGAGCTTGGCCAGTGCGCTGCGCGGGGCGATCGGTCCGGCCCGGTCGACACGGGTGTCGGGGAGGCTCATGAGGCCACCCGCGTCTCCGTTCCGGCGCACATGCGCGGTCATGTCCCCACCTCCAGGACCCGGGCGTGCAGCGCCCGCAGCACCTCGGCGTCGTGCGTGACGGCGAGGACGGCGGTGCCCTCGTCGCGCAGCCGGGCGATCAGGGCGACGAGCTCGGCCCAGGTCGTGGCGTCCTGGCCGAAGGTCGGCTCGTCGAGCACGAGCATCCGCGGCCGGGTCGCGAGCGCGGCCGCGACCGTCAGCCGCCGCTTCTCCCCGCCCGAGAGCGTGTATGGGTTGGCGGGCGCGAGATGATCCAGCCGCAGCCGCTGCAGCAGCTCATCGACGCGCTCGGCGGTCTCGCGTTCGCCGAGCCCCACGGCCTTCGGCCCGATCTCGAGCTCGGCGCGCACGGTGCGCGCGAGGAGCTGATGCTCCGGGCTCTGCAGCACGGTGCCGATGCGGGTCAGCAGCGCGCGCGACGACCACGAGTACGGGGTGCCGCTCACGACGCCAGAGAATCCGCGGCGGGGCCGACGGAACGCCCGGGAGACCCGTCGAGAAGCCGGCGACCCAGACGTCGCGAGCACTCCGATCAACGCCTCGGATGCCACGACCCGCCCCGCGTCCGGCGGCAGCAGCCCGGCCATGGTCAGCCCGAGCGTGGACTTGCCCGCACCGTTCGGTCCGACCACGCCGAGCGCCGTGCCGGCCCTCACCTCCAGCT
>JBASAE010000056.1:0-10178 GCA_049654285.1 Microbacterium sp. | reverse complement strand
CGGTCGTCGGGTCGCCGGGGAGAAGGCGGAGAGCGACGAAGATGATGATCGAGACGATGAAGAGCATCACCGCCGCCGATGCCACTCGTTTGAGAATGTAGCCGAGCACGTGCGGTCCTTTCCTGGGGTTCGAGGGGGCGGTTGTGAGGGGACGCCGTCGGCTGAGCGACAGCGTCCCCTCGCGGTGCTACTTGATGCCTGCGCCCTCGACGTGGATGGTGCCGTTGGCCTCCATCCACACGCCCGTGATCGATGCCAGGGTGCTGCTCGGCTGACCGACGTTCAGCACGGCCAGGAGAGGCTGCTCCTGGGAGGTGATCCGCTGGAACTCCGTGAAGCCCTCACGGATGTCCGCCTCGTCGGTGGCGGACTCGATGAGCGCCTTCGCGTCCTCATACTCGGGAGTGCCGGGCCAGTTCGACTCGCTCCAGCCGTTGACGCCGAAGTACGCCGCGACGAAGGGCAGCGGAGCCGGTTCGCGAGAGAGATAGTTCGGCACGATCAGTCCGGCGTACTCCTTGCCTGCGGGGTAGAACCGTGCGGCCCAGGTGGAGCCTTCGTTGACCTCGATGTCGAGCGTGATGCCGATCTCGGCCAGGCTCTGCTGAAGGATCTCGCACTGTGCGCGGTACTGCGGCGCAGTCGTCGCCCAGCAGAGGAACGTGGTGCCTTCGGCCACGCCCGCCTTGGCGAACAGCTCGCGAGCCTTGTCGAGGTCGTAGCTGTAGTCGTTGACCGCGTTCGGTGCGAAGAACTCGTTGAGCGGGCTGACCAGGGTCGATCCCGTGTTGACCTCGCCGAGGCCGCCGAAGGCCGTGGCCTGCATGGTCTCGCGGTCGATGGCGTAGGACAGCGCCTGACGCGCGGTCGGGTTGTCGAACGGAGCGGACATGTTGTCGACGAGCAGGACCGAGGTCTGCGAGGGGTTCGGCGGAACGACGGTCGTCATCCCGGCGTCTGCGAGTTCGGTGACCTTGTCGAACGGCACCGACCACAGCACGTCGATCGCCTCGGAGTCCAGGGCTGTGCGCGCTGCGGTCTCGTCGGCGTACTTGACGATCTTGATCCCGGGAATCGTGGGCACTTCGTCCCAGTAGTCTTCGTTGGGAACCAGCGAAAGCTCTTGATCCGGGACGAAGTTGTCCAGCTTGTAGGGTCCGGTGCCGTTTCCCGTGGTGTTGAGGGTGTCGATGTTGTCGACGTCGATGATCTTGACGTCCACGAGTGCGGCCGGCATCTGTTGCATGGGCGCGCTCATGGTGAATTTCACGGTATGCTCGTCCACCGCCGTCACAGCGGCGACGGAGGCGAGCTTCGAACGCTGAGGCGAGGCGATCTCGGGATCGAGCACGCGCTCGACGGTCTTCACGACGTCGTCGGCGACGAACGCCCGCCCGTCGTGGAAGGTGACGTCATCGCGCAGGCTGAAGGTCCACGTGAGTCCGTCTTCGGATGTCTCCCACTCGGTGGCGAGTTCGGGCTCCACTGTTCCGTTCTCGGTCTGCCGGGTGAGGCCGTCCCACAGCAGGTTCCACATCACACGTTCTGCGGAGAGCGTTGAGATGTTCGGGTCGAGCTGCGAGATACCGATGGTCTGACCGACGGTCACCGCGCGGGTCTCGGCAGGTTTGCCGGTTCCGGCGCCCTCGTCGCTGGCGCCGCATGCGACCAGCGTGACAGCTGTGACCGCGGCGATGGCCGCTGCGGTCAGTCGACGGTTCTTCGACTTCTGCATTCGTACAACCTCCATGTTGTTCGGCAGGGCAAAACCTAGTTTCTTCTTGCTGACCATCATTGTTCCGCGTTACCGTCGGTGTCAAGACCACGGAGGCATCACCATGTTCGACGTCCACAGTCACTGCCATCAGCCGAGCCATCGAGGAGGAGGCGCCGCCTCCTATCAGCAGCGTGCCTATGGCGCGCGGGATTGGTCGTTCACGCCTGCCGACTACACGCGCGCCATGAAAGAGGGCGGGGTGACCAGGGCGGCGATCTTCGGCGTCACCGCACATGCTCAAGGCATCGTGACGCCGAACGAGTTCGTCGAGAGGTTCAGCGCCGAGGTCGGCATCGACACGGTGGCGTTCATGTCGCTCGACCTGTCGGATCCCCGCTATCCGGAGGTGCTGGCCGACGGCATCGCGCGAGGGTTCCGCGGAGTCAAGCTGTATCCGACCGCGGGGCTGTTCGACCCGTCGAGTGAAGAGTTCGACTCCTTCTACCGCGAGGCGACGGCGCGAGGACTGGTGCTGTTGTGGCACCAGGGTGCGACGCCGATCCCCGAGGCACGACTTTCGCTGAGCATGCCCTTCTTGATCGACGAGGTCGCCCGTCGTCATCCGGATCTCACCCAGGTGATCGCCCACATGGCACACCCTTGGCAGCGGGAGGCGATCATCGTGATACGCAAGAACGTGCGCGTCTTCGCTGACGTCTCGGCCAACTGGGCTCGACCTCAGGATGGCTTTCACGCGCTCGTGCGCGCTCAGGAATGGGGTGTTGTCGGCAAGCTGCTCTTCGGCTCCGACTACCCGCATTGGACGCCGCGCGAAGCGGCCGAGGGGTTGCGGGCACTGGGCGAGATGCGCCCGAAGGGCATGCCGCACATCGAGCGTGCGACGATCGAGCACCTGCTCGAGTCCGACCACCTTGCGACGCTCGGACTGAGCTGACCCCGCCCGTCGCTCAGAACTCCGTATGCACCTGGCCGATGAAGCTCCCCGAAGGGTCGGCAAGCGGGATGGTGCGCCATTTGTCCATGGTCGTGCACGGGTGTGAGATGCCGAACTCGACTCGGTCGCCGATCGCGAGGTCGCTGTCGGCGGGCAGGCCGAGATGCGTGTGATGGTCGTTGAGCGAGAGCACCTGTACGTTCTCGATGAGCTCGGGAACCGATTCGCCGCGCCGGATCCGACGCAGCACGACGGGCAGCCCCTGGTCATACGACACGTCTCGGCGCCCGACGTCGACGTAGGCGCGACCTGCTTCGGGCCGTGAGTGCACGGTGCCCCACACCGTCAGGGCCGGCTGAAGACCGGGCGCCTCGTCGTCCCCGGGCAGCGGGGTGGAGTCGCGGTAGAGGCCGTGATCGTGCAGGAGGTAGCATCCCGATCTGATCACGACCCGCGCCCGGGGAAGGGGCGCGACGGCTTCGGTGACCCGGTCGAAGAACATGCTTCCGCCCGCCGAGAAGACGGCCTCGTCCTCGGCGATCGTCCCGTCGTCGATGAGCGCCGTCAGGAAGGCTACGGCGTGCTGGAGGTAGGCGTCGACGGCCGCCATCGACTTCTCGCCTCGGTCGGCTCCCATGGCTCCCTCATAGGCCGCGACGCCGATGATCCGAACTCCGGGTGAACGGGTTGCTGCTGCGGTGAGCTCGGCGAGCTGTTCCCGGCTTCGGATGCCGGAGCGGCGTCCAGGCGCCCCCGCTTCCACGAGGACGTCGAAGACGATCTGCTCGGCCGCCGCGGCGGCCTGGAGCACCTCGATGCCTTCCGGTGAGTCGACGAAGCTCCACAGCTGCAGCGTCGGATCCGCCTTCAGCTCTGCGGCGAACTCGCGCGCGGGTTCCGGCTGCACAAGCTGATTGGCCAGCAGGATCCGCTGGACTCCCCAGGCGCGCAGCGCGCGCACCTGCGCGACGGTTGCGACGGTCATGCCTTCAGAGCCGTCGTCGAGCTGCAGTCGGACCAGTTCGGGGGACATGACGGTCTTGGCATGGGGGTACAGGATTGCGCCCTGAGCGGCGATCCACGCGTGCATCACCGTCGAGTTGCTGCGCAGTCGAGCATCGTCGATGACGGCGAACGGTGTTTCCGCCTCGTGAACAGCACGGTCGGTGTGAGGCATGAGATCTCCCTCGTGTGCGGACCCGGTCATCAGCTATTGTTCCAATAAAAGGAACGCAATTCCATACTTGAACGGAGACCGTCGTCGTGAGTGCCCCATTTGACGTGATCGAACCCGACCCCGAGAACCTGCCGACCGTTCCCCTGTCGTCCGCCACTCGCGTGGGCGACCTTCTCTTCGTGTCGGGTCAGGCCTCGACCGAGCCGGGCGTGGGCATCGTCGCCGACACCTTCGAGGGTGAGTTCCGCCGCACGATCCGTAACGTCGAGGAGATCCTCGCCGCCGCCGGAGCCACCTTGAAAGACGTGGTCCGGGTGGGGGCGTACCTGCGCGACGAGTCTGCGCGAGCTGAGTACAACAAGCTGTATGCAGAGGTGTTCACCCCGCCGTACCCGGCGCGCACCACCGTCGGAAACCACTTCGGTTTCATCCAGGTCGAGATCGACTGCATCGCGCGGGTCCCCTCGCCGTAGTGCGCACGCGTGGCGGCCTCACCAAAGGACCAGGCCGTCACGCGCGATCTCGCGGCCCTGCCGAAACACGCGGTGGATGCCGCGCGGCACCTGCCGCGAGTCCTCATAGGTGGAGGAGTCGGCGATAGCGTCAGGGTCGAACAGCACGAGATCGGCACGCAATCCGGGCGCGATTCTGCCGCGGTCCCGCAGCCGTACGCGTTCAGCAGGACCGGCGGTGCACTTGTAGACGGCGTGCTCAAGACTCAGCACTCGCTCTTCTCGCACATACTTCTCGAACAGGGCGGGGAACGCGCCGAAGAAGCGGGGATGCGGCACGCTGCCGCCGACCGTGCCGTTCGTCTCCACGGCAAGGCCGTCGGATCCGAGCACGGTGGCGTGGTGGGCGATCACCGCGAGAAGATCCTCTTCGGATCGTCCGAACGCGATGATCGTGGGATCGCCCACGGCGAGCAGCTGCAGGGCGAGGTCCGTGGGCTCGATGCCGCGTTGTGCGGCCGCATCGGGCAGTCGCTGCCCCTCCAGCCCCGGCTCGGGAGGGAACGACACGATCAGGAACTCCTCCCACGCCTTTCCGTCGAGATGTGCGCGAATGCGCTGTCTCGTCTCGGAGTCGTCCAGCCGCCCGCGCAGCGCGGGGAGCCCGCCCGACATCGCCCATCCGGGTACCACCTGGGAGAGGTTGGTGCTGCCCGCCAGATACGGGTAGAAGTCGGCAGCGACATCGACGCCCCGTGCGATCGCCGCGTCGATGAGGTCGAGGGCGGCGACCGCCGACCCCCAGTTCGGGCGTCCGGTCGCGGTGAGGTGCGAGATCTGCACGCGGCATCCCGATGCTTCGCCGACGCGGATCATGCTGGCCACCGATTCGAGGAGTCCCTCGGAGTAGTTCGCCATGTGGCTGGCGAGCATGGCGTCATGCCCTGCGAGCACGCGACCGAGGGTGATCAGCTCGTCCTCGCTGGCGTAGGAGCTCGGCGGATACATCAGCCCCAGCGACATGCCCAATGCACCCTCGGTCAGTGCCTGATCGAGCATGTCGCACATCTGCTCCAGCTCGGCGGGCGTCGCGTCGCGTTCGTCCAGACCGATGACGCTGCCGCGGATGACATTGTGTCCCGCCAGGATCTCGACGGACAGCGCGGGGTTCGCCTCCTTCACGCGCTGCCGGTATTCGGCCACGGACGTCCAGTCCCAGGCGACGCGGGTGTCTTCGCAGTACGTCATGCCCGGCCGCATGAGTGCCGCGACATCGAGGCTCGACACCGGTGCGACGGCCAGGCCGCAGTTCCCGACCACCTCGGTGGTGACCCCTTGGAGCACCTTGCTGGTGCCCTGCGGGTGTCCGAGAATGCTCAGATCCGAATGCGAGTGGATGTCGACGAAGCCGGGTGCGACGACCAGGCCGTCTGCATCGACGATCGCGGCGGTCGGGGAGCGGTCGACATGTCCGACGGCGGTGATGACTCCGTCGCTGAAGGCCACGTCACCGATGTATCCCGCGCTCCCGGTGCCGTCGATGATCAGGGCTCCGCGCACGATCGTGGTGTGTGCGTCCGGGTGGGGGGACATCTCGGGCATGCTGTCCGCCTTTCGTCGATAGACGAAACACTATTCCAGTATTAGGAATTCGGCTCAACCTTTTTCACGCTCTCCGCTTCAGCGAGCCCGTCACCTTCCTGCGCGGAGCCTCGTGACCCACCCTCTCCGCAATCGTCTCGACACGACGTCCCACGAGGCTCATGCGGGAGCATGGTCACATGGACTTCGAGGATGTCGTGCGACGCCGGCGGATGGTGCGTCGATACAGCGAGGAGCCGGTGGACCCGGCATCCGTCGACAGGATGCTGCGCAACGCGGTGCGCGCGCCCAACGCGGGATTCACGCAGGGATGGGCGTTCCTCCGCCTCGACGAGCCGGAGACCGTCGCGCGGTTCTGGGAGTCGACGACGCCGCCGCGCGACGACGGAGGGGAGAGCTCCTGGCTCCGGGGGATGCGTACGGCCCCCGTGATCATCGTCCCGCTCTCGTCGAGGGCGGCATACGTGGACCGGTACGCGGAGGCGGACAAAGGCTGGTCGCCGGAAGACGGACCTCGCTGGGCGGTCCCCTACTGGCACGTCGACGCCGGGATGGCGGCGCTCCTCATCCTGCAGACCGCCGTCGCGGAGGGGTTGGGCGGTTGCCTCTTCGGGATACCGGCAGAACGGACGGACGCGTTCCGCGCCGCATTCGGAGTCCCCGCGGAGTACGAACCCGTCGGGGCGATCACGATCGGTCACGCCGATCCCGCGAGCGCACGCACGGGATCGTCGACGACCCGCGTGAGGCGTGCCCTCCACGAAGTCGTCCACCGAGGACATTGGGGGGAATGACTCCCCGTCCGTGATCGCATGACGTGCCGGCACACTCCGCTCAGGGCGCCTGGACCGCCATGCTCACAACGGCCAGCCCTGCGGGATCGTGACGGGCGCCCACGGGATCGGGCGGGACGGGTCGGCGATCAGCTGCTCGGCCTCGGAGCGGATCGCCGGATGCATCACCCAGAGCGCATCCCGCGCCCCGTCACGCAGGCCGGCGTGGGCGGTGGCGTGCAGGTGTCCGCTGCGCAGCGCCCGCACGACGCACGAGACGATCTCGGACTGGGTGAGCACCGTGATCGCCTCCGTGGCGGCGTCGGCTCCCGGGTCCCCGCGTCCCGCGGCTGCGCGCAGGTTGTGCAGGACGATCCGTGCGATGTCGACGGCACCGGCGTGGTCCTGCAGCGAGAGCCGGTTCAGGCGGCGGGGCTCGAACAGCGGGCCGCAGACGATCGCCGCGGCGGCGACCGCGGCGGACGCCTGGTCGGCGACCTGGCCGGTCTCGTTCGAGAAGTGCTCCGCGGTGCGACCGTAGCGTGGGGCGGGGGCGCTCAGCAGGGGAGCGACGTGCGCCGGCACCCGCACCACGTCCGGGTCGAGCAGCCCGGCGAGCGCGTCCAGCGCGCGCACCTGGTCCGCCGTCCCGACGGGTGTCGCTCTGCCCTCGGCCAGGGCGCTGGGGACATGCGCGTAGCGGACGCCGCCCAGATGCTGCGCCACCGCGGCGGCCTGGTAGCGGTGCAGCAGATGGATGAGGACGTACCGCTGCTCCACCTGCTCCGGAGTGGCACCGGGTGGCGCGACCGCGGGGGAGAACGTCTTCTGCGCTCGCCGCCGGACGGCCAGGAGCCCGTCCAGAGCCGCGAACGGATCGCCGCCGGGGATCCACGGGGTCGCGTCCGGGTGGCAGGCGTCGGGGCCGGTGTCGTCGTCGGTGAGGAAGAGCGCGCCGGCCTCCTCGGAGACGTCCGCCTCCGCGCCGCCGTACAGTCGGGCGACGACGCGGTGGTCCCCGTCGCCGAGGGCGGAGGGATAGGGATCGGAGAGGTCGACCTCGCCGTCGGCCGTGAGCCCGATCCGCGGGAACGGGTAGTCCATGACCGACGGGCGCGCGTGCCTCTGGGACGCGAAGCTGTGCATGAATCCGAGGGCGTGTCCGACCTCGTGTGCGGCGAGAGCGCGGATCCGTGCGTCGACGAACGCGTCGACCTGACGCAGGCGCTCGCCGGTGTCGTCCCCGTAGGGCGCCGTCAGCGCCTCCGCGATCATCCGGGCCTGGGCGATGCGCTGGGCGCTCAGGCGCACGTTCCCCTTGAGGATCCGGCCGTCGCGCGGATCGGTGAGGGCGTTGCCGAACGCCGGTCCGCGGTCCGCGCGCAGCACCCACCAGATCGCGTGGGTGTCGCTGCGCGCCAGGTCGATCCCCGGATCCCCGGCGACCACCTGGAACGCATCGGGGTGCCCCGCCGCGCGGAACGCCTCGCGCCACAGGTTCCCGCCCTCGATGATCACCGTCTTCCAGCGGTCCGGGACCGCGGGGTCGAGGTGGAAGGTGACCGGCGCGTCGCCGTCGCGGCCTGGCGCGGCGAGGTCGAGCCAGGGCTCCCAGGCCGTCTCCTGGGAGGACTCGACCGGCAGCGCGAAGTCGACGAAGCGCTTGCCGTAGGCGCCGGAGTCCGGGCGGAACCGCCGCCCGGGTGCCGGATCGGATGAGAGGGCGACGAGCGAGAGGCGCTGGCGGATCGAGACGGCGTCCGGATCCGGTGAGTTCTGCTCGAAGGGGTCGCCGGATGAGACGAAGGTCAGCACCGCGGTGAGCTCGGCGCCGCCGGCGTGTACCGTGCACTCCGCGGGCACGACCTTGCTGAGCGTCCTGCTCACCGCCGCGCCGTGACCGATCGTGCCCGGCTGCCAGGGGACGAAGCTGCGCAGGGCGAGGTCGGTGACGTCGATCGTCATCGTCTCCTCGGTCTCGTCGACCAGGGGCAGCCGGGCGAGGTACGAGACGGGGAACGACCCCGACACGGCGGCGTCCTCGCCCGCCGTGGACAGGTACCTGGCGTTCTGCTGCACGAGGTGGACGCTTCCTCCCGCCGGCTCCCAGGACACCAGGCGGGTCTTGCCCGGTTCGCCGCGATCGGGCCCGCGGCCGTAGAGGCCGAACCCGCCGACGATCGTCGGATGCAGCACGAACGGGCGCTCGGACCTCGCGACCACGAGGCGGAGGCGTCCGGACTCCGGGTCGATGTCCATCGTGCGGAACGGTGGGCGGTCGGGGTGCAGCTCGTTCACGGATCCGTTCCTCCACGATCGTTCATTCGACCGACGAAATTTCTTGTATACGCAACATATCGTCTTCTCGCTACTGGCTACAAGCGCGAGTATTACGGGCAGTTGCCGATATCGTGTGAGTAATATACGGTACGTATCATCGGCATGGAATGACCGAATCGGATGCGTCCGGGCGGGTCGTCCATCGTCCGCACCTCAGTGAGCTCACGTGGCGATCTGAATTCGGCAGGCGGCCGCCGCAGGGATGCGGCGTCGGCTGCGCGCGACACGAACGTGAGGAGGAACGGATGAGCGAGCGGACTGTGGTCCTGAACGCCAAGGTCGTCGCCGACGGCGGCGCGAACGTCGCGACGGTGATCGTTCGCGGCGGCCGGATCGTGCGCGTCGAGGCCGCCGATGCAGACGGCCTCGACATCGCACCGGGCGACGCGGTCGTCGACGCGCGGGGCGGATGGCTGATCCCCGGTCTCATCGACCTGCACGTGCACCTCTGCTACGGGCACCTCGGGGGCCCGTCGGCGACGAGTCATGAGGCGATGGCGTCCGGCCGACTCAACGCGAGGACGACGCTGATGAGCGGGGTGACCACCGTGCGCGACGTCGGCGCCTTCCAGCAGCTGAACCTCGCCCTCGCCGAGGAGATCCGGCGCGGCGGCACGCCCGGGCCGCGGGTGATCGCCAGCGGCGACTTCCTCTCCACCGTCGACGGCCACTGCTCGTACTGGGCGCGGACGGTCGATGGACCGGAATCGGTCCGGCAGGCCGTGCGGGAGCAGCTCGCGGCCGGGGCCGAGGCGATCAAGGTCATGGCCAGCGCCGGCGTCGCGGACAGCCACGAGGACCCCACGGTCGCCCAGCTGGACCTCGCCGAGCTCACGGCCGCCGTGGAGGAGGCCGCGAAGGCCGGTCGCAGGGTGGCCGCCCACGCGCATCCGGAGCAGGCCATCCGCGACGCGGTGCGTGCGGGATGCGCGACGATCGAGCACGGCACCTATCTGACCGACGAGGCCGTCGACGAGATGATCCGCCGCGATGTGGCCGTCGTGCCGACGCTCGCGGTGTACGAGCGCCTCGCCGCGGGCACGGACGGCGACGTCAAGGACACGCGCGCGCAGGCGGCGGCCATCTGGGACGAGAAGATCCCGCGGCTGCGCCGGGCGATCGCGCGCGGCGTGCGCGTCGGCGTCGGCACGGACAGCGGCTC
>JBASAE010000055.1:0-8056 GCA_049654285.1 Microbacterium sp. | reverse complement strand
GGATATAACCCACAAAGGCTCAGACCCGGGCGCGGAAGTCCCGGATCGTGTCGGCCGCGACCTCGGCGTCGCTGATCATCGTGCCGTGACCGTGACCGGGAACCTCGGCGAAACGGGCATCGGGGATGGCCGCCACGATCTGCTCGCACCAGTCCGATGGCGCGAGCGGATCGTGCTGTCCGCGCAGCACGAGCGTCGGCACGCGGATGCGGGGATAGGCGTTCTCGGGGTGGTGCACGATCGTCGCACGCATCTTGCGGATCAGGTGCGGCCCGCCGCGCAGGTACTCGCGGGCACCGCGCCAGAGGACGAGCGGTCGTTCGCCGACGAGATCGACGAACAGGTAGCCCGCCTGCGCGGCGACGCTGCGCTTCGCGCTGTTCACCGTGGGACCGGCGAGCACCAGCGCCGAGACGACGCCCGGATGCCGCGCGCCGACCTCCGCCGCGATCTGGCTGCCCATCGAGTGCCCGACGACGATCGCGTCGGCGATCCCGCGGTCGCGCAGGAAGGCGGCGACCAGATCGGCGTGTCGTTCCATGGTGAGGGTGCGCACCGGCTCGGGGGCCTCACCGAAACCGGGGAGGTCGATCCCGATGATCCGCCCGTCGAGCCGTCCGACGAGATCGACGTAAACGCTGCGTCCCATCCCGATGCCGTGCAGCAGCACGATCGGTCGATCGCCCGCGCCGAAGTCCTCGGCCACCAGCGTCGCCCCGGCGTGGCTGAACTCGGCGACGACGAACGGAACCCCGTCGGGCGCGAGCAGTCTCTCCGGCATGCCTTCCAGGCTACTTCGCCGGCTTCAGCTCCAGGGTGTCCACGGTCGCCCGGGCGACCGCGTCCTCCGAGAACGCCCACGGCTGCTGCACGCCCTTCGCCCAGTCGTCGGTCTGGTCGATGTAGTGGTCGTGGAAGGCGTGTCCGCTGGCCCCGGTGAGATGGATCCAGGTGGAGGAGTCGAAGTCGTCCAGGTCGACGACCATCCGCATCGACGGCACGGTGGTGGTCGCATACGACTCGCCCAGCACCCAGCCGGTCGCGTTCACGACCGAGGAGCCGCCGCCCACCCGGAACGGCCCGCGGTTGAACAGCGCCTCGATCGGCGCGATGCCTGACTCGCCCAGCGTCGAGCTGCGCAGCGGGAGGGCATGCAGCGCGCCCCAGTTCCAGCGGGACACGGCATCGCCCTGCAGCTTCGACAGCTCGGCGTACGCCTGCTCGGCGGACAGCGCCAGCATCTGCTCCATGCCGGTCACGCCGAGGCGATCATTCGTCCACAGCGGGTCGGCCGGGTCGTCCAGCATGGCGCCGACGACGGTGAACAGCCGTCCCTGGCCGCCGACGGGGAGCGGCACGTCGCGCTCGGTGAACACGTTGTGCACGAGGTTCGACCACAGGACGTTCGCATAGGCCGCGGCCGCCGAGTCGGCGGAGTTCTGCGCATCCCAGGTGCGCAGCAGGTCGACGGCCCGCTTCGGGCCTTCGCCCGTGACGGTCACCTTGTCCATCGCGATCGCCAGCTGTTTGCCGATCCACATCTCGTCGTCGAGCTGGATGTCGCGCAGGTCCTCTGCGGTCAGCGGACCTGCCGCCGACTTGCGCTCGATGAGGTGGGCGATCCGTGCGGCCCGGTAGCCGTAGTCCCAGTCGGCTGAGAGGAAGTACCCGTAGTACGGGTCCGTGATGGCGTTGTTCGCGGTGACGATGTAGCCGGACGACGGGTTGTACGAGACGGGGAGCTCGTCGAACGGGATGAAGCCGGTCCAATCGTAGGAGCTGTTCCAGCCGGGCTGCGGCATCCAGCCGTCGCCCATGCCACGGATCGGCAGCCGGCCGGGGGCCTGGTAGCCGATGTTGCCGTCCCTGTCGGCGTAGATGAGGTTCTGTGCGGGCACGTCGAACAGGGATGCCGCGTAGCGGAACCCGTCGAAGTCCTTGGCGGCCTGCAGGGCGAAGATCGCCGCCGCGGTGGTCCCCGGGTCGAGGGCGGTCCAGCGCAGGCTCACGGCGTACTCACCGTCGGGCGCCATGATGCGGTCGCCGGACACGATCCCGAAACCCTGAGCCGCCGGCCCGGTCTCGACCACCGGATCCTCCGCGATCGCCGTGAAGTCGCCGGTCAGCCCCGAGACGATCGGGCCGTGCACGGTCGACCGGATGGTCAGCGGGATGTCCTTCCCTCCTGCGACCTTGATGGTCTCCTCGCGCACGTCCATCGGCACCAGGACGCCGTCCCGCCAGTATTGATCGCCCTCGACCTTCTCGAGGTAGAGGTCTGTGACGTCCGTGGTGAGGTTGGTGAAGCCCCAGGCGATGTCGGCGTTGTGCCCGATCACGATGCCGGGAAGCCCGGAGAAGGAGAAGCCGCCGACGTCGAACGGGCAGGCGTCCGACACCTTCTCGCACTTCAGCTGCACCTGATACCAGACGCTGGGCAGCGCGGCGCCGAGGTGCGGGTCGTTGGCGAGCAGCGGCTTGCCGCTCTCCGTGAGCTGACCCGACACGACCCAGGAGTTCGATCCGATGCCCTCGCCGACGCCGCCGAGCAGCGTGCTCACGGCCTCGATCACGCTTCCGGTCTGCTGCCACTCGACCGTCGCGAGCGCCTGCCCTCCGGCCCCACCCGGGAGGACCGCGGGGGCTGCGGCCCCGGCGGCGGCTCCCCCGGGGGCGGTCACCGGTGCGACCGACGTGAGCTTCGGCACGATGACCGGATTGCGGTCGAACGGGTATCCCGGGTACAGCTGTCGCAGGGTCGCATCGGCCTCGTCCGGGTCGAGCTGCGCCGCGAGCAGGGCACGGTTCGTCTCGTCCTCGACGTTCGTACGGAGGTCCCAGGCCATCGCCTTCAGCCAGGCCACCGAATCTGCGGGCCGCCACGGCTCGGGCGCGTAGTCGGGGTTCTGGACGCCGAGCACCGCGTACTCGAGGGAGAGCTCGGCCCCGCTGCGCGAGGCGAGATAGGCGTTCACACCCTTCGCGTACGCCTCGTAGTACCCACGAGTGGTCTCGTCGAGGGCCTCGACCTCCTGTTCGGCCACCCGGTGCCAGCCCAACGTGCGCAGGAAGGCGTCGGTCCCGGCCTGCGATGCGCCGAACATCTCGGCCACTCGGCCCGAGGTCACGTGCCGGCGGAAGTCCATCTCGAAGAACCGGTCCTGCGCATGCGTGTACCCCTCGGCGAAGAACAGGTCGTCGGTCGATCCGGCCGTGATGGTGGGGATGCCGCGGTCGTCGCGCTGCACGGTGACGGTGCTGTGCAGGCCCTCCAGCTCGACGGAGCCCGAGGTCTGCGGGAAGGAGCGCTGGATCGTCCAGGCGAGGAAGGTCGCGCACGCGGTCGCGATCACCAGCAGGATCGCCAGCACGATCAGGAGGACGCCTCCGATGCGGGCGGCCGTGGAGCGGGCCGGAACGACGGGGATCTCTGACGTCATCGGTGGAAAGCACTCTCGATACAGGCGCGGGCCGGAGCCGCGCGGGACTTCACGTGCGCTTCGGGAGGGGAGGATGCACGCCCTGGCATCCTATCGGGAGATGCCCCGGAGGCCATCACATGAGCTTCGTGGACTCCAGGGCACGCAGCAGTCTCTGGTTGACGCCGATGAGCGGGAGGCGAAGCACCAGCCCGAGCAGCAGGGCGGGCAGCGCGAACGCGGCCAGCCATCCAAGTGAGATCCAGAAGTCGCCCCGGTAGATGCCGGCGATCGCCGCGCGCATCGCGTTCACCGCGTGCGTGGCGGGCAGGAACGGGCTGATGCCCTGGAACCACGGCGGCAGCAGCTGCAGCGGGTAGGCTCCGCCCGAGCCGGAGATCTGGATGACCAGGAGCAGCACGGCCAGCGCCTTCCCCGCGTTGCCGAAGGTCACGACGAAGGTGTAGATGATCAGCGTGAACACCAGCGAGGTCACCCAGCCGGCCAGGATCAGCAGGAACGGATGCGCGGGCTGCACCTGTGTGAACAGCACGCTGCCGAGACAGACCAGCGTGCTCTGCAGGAAGCCGATGAGCGCGAAGACGCCGAACCGTCCGAGGTACGTCTCGGTGGGAGAGAGGTCGGATGCCTCGTCCCGCGGGGGGTCGACGCGTACCGACACCGAGATCAGCAGTGCTCCCACCCACAGGGCGAGCACGGTGTACAGCGGGGTCATCGCCGCGCCGAAGCTCGTGACCGAAGAGACCGGAACACGCTCCAGTGCCACGGGCTCCGCGAGGTGGGCGGCGAGCGCATGCGGATCCGCGCCGATCGCCGCCGTGAGCTCACTGAGGTCGCCGGTGTCGATGGCCGTCGTGAGCGCGGCGGCGAGGGCGTCGAACCGATCCGCCGTCGCGGTGAGCGATGCCGAGATCCCGCCCGCCACGGACTCCGCGCGCGTGAGGGCCGAGCGCAGTGAGCCGGATCCGGTGAGCCCCTCCGTGACGGACGAGAGGTCGTCGCCGATCCCGCCGATGTCGCCGCCGATCGCGGCGAGCGTGTCGGCGAGCGCGTCGAGCTTCGGCTGCAGGCCGCCGGTGTAGGCGTTCCGGGCATCCTCCACGGCCGCCCTGGCATCCGCGATCAGCGCGGCGATCTCGGCGTGCGTGGCCTGACTCGTGGCGTTGCCGTCGGTGATCTGCGTCGCCGCCTGGTCCAGGCGGTCGTGCAGAGCCCGCTGCCGCGCGATCGCGGCGTCGATCCGCGACACGGCCGTGTCGAACGACGCCCATGCGCTTTCGGGGAGGAGAGGACGCACGTCGGTCACGAGATCGTCGCGCAGCTGCTGATGCTGATCGATCTGCGTCTGCACCCGCGCCGCCGCGGCACGGACCGCCTCTGCCGCGCTTGCGGCCTGCGTGTCCGTCGACGCGAACACGCCGTCGATGCTGTCGGCGACGTCGCGGTAGCCGTCCGCGGTCCCGGAGAGGGCGTCGCCGAGCGCCGCGGTGGTCGACGCGAGGACGTCCTTCAGGGAGCGGGCGGCGTCCTTGCCGTCGCCCAGCGCCCCGGTGGCGTTCCGCAGGGCGTCGCCGGAGGCCTCCGCCAGCCCGGACGCGCTGTCGATCAGCGGACCGCTCGAGCCGATCAGTGCGGCGAACATGTCGGCCGTCGTGGCTCCCGCCCGGAGCTGCGCGGCGACCTGGCCGACGTGGGCCTGCAGGCGGGACAGCGCGGCCTGGGTGTCCGCGTCGTCGAGGTAGCCGGACAACGACGTGATGATGTTCAGCCCCACCTCGCCGAGCGTCTCGGCGAACACCTCGTTGACCTTGGTCGCGACCTCGCCGGCGCCCTGTTCGGTGATCTTCGGCGCGAGGGCGTTCTTCTTCTCGTTGATGTAGTACTCGATGCGGGTGCGCTCGGCGCCGTCCGAGTAGAACGTCATCATGTCGGTGCTGAAGGTCGGCGGGAGCACGATCGCGGCGTAGTACTCGCCGGACCTCGTGCCGTCGACCGCGTCGTCCTTCGAGGTGAACACCCAGTGCAGGTCGTCGTTCGCCCGCAGCGCCGACAGCACCTGCTCGCCGACGTTCAGGCGGATCGGGACGAGGTCGCTCTGATAGCCCTCGTCGGTGCTGGCGACGGCGACGGTCAGGTTCCTGGTGTTGTCGAACGGGTTCCAGCTCGCGATGACGTTGAACCAGGTGAACAGGGACGGGATCACCACCAGGCCGAACAGCACGATGCCGGCGATGATGCTGCTGGTCGCGCGGCGCAGGTCGTGCCGGAAGAGGCGGAGGATGTTCGTCACTCGTCGCCCTCCTGTTCCCGCGGGGCGTCGGGGGTGTCCGCGCGTTCCGGCCCGCCGACGGGCTCGTCGACGGGCTCGTCGCGCGGTTCCGCGTCCGGATGCGTGCCGAGCAGCTCGGTGGTGTCGTCGTCTGCCGCCGGCTCCGGGTCCTCGTCCGCGGCGAAGAGCCCCTCGAGCACGGTGGTGTCGTCGTCTGCCCCGGCGACCGGCTCGGGGCGTTCGAGCACGGCGGTCCGGACGGCCCCCGCCTGGTCGCCGCCGGCGGCAGCGGAGGTCAGGACGGCATCGCCGACGCTCTCGTCGATCAGGGCCTGCCGCAGCGCGTCATCCGACATCTCTCCCACCTCGGTAGCGAGCTGGATGCTCTGCCTGAGGTACTCCAGCCCGACGAGGAAGGCGATGAGGAGGAGGCACCACAGCGTCCCCAGGCCGAGCATCGTCGCCTTGGCCTCCGGGACGAGCCAGGCCGCGACGGCGAGCACGGCCATGACCGCGGCGCCGACGACCAGGGTGAGTCGCAGCCGCACCGGATACCGGTCGGTGAATCGCCGGGCGCGCGCTGCGACCTCGGCGCGGAAGCCGTCGCCGTCGGTCAGGGCGCGGATGACCTCCGAGGTGCGCCTGCGACCGGTGATCTGCACGTCTTCGCTCACCAGCAGCTCGCTCTCGGCGAGCCGGCGGTTGAACAGCAGCGCGAAGTTCCCCAGCCTGCGCCGGAGGAACAGCCCGAGCACGAAGGCGAGCGCCACGAAGATCGTGAGAACCCCCATGGCCCGCCACCAGTGCCCGTCGTAGAAGCCGCTGATGGTCTCGCGCAGTGCGTCGATGCCGTAGGTGAACGGCAGGAACGGGTACAGGCCGCGGAAGAAGTCCGGCATCATCTCGATGGGGTATAGGCCGGAGGCTCCGGGGATCTGGAAGATCACCAGCAGGATGCACAGACCCTTGCCGACGACGCCGAAGCACACCGACAGCGCGTAGATGATGCTGAGGTAGGCCAGGCCGATGAGCACGCTGGTGCCGACGAACGCGAACGGGTTCGCGGTCTGCACCCCGATGACGAGGTTCCCGACGGACACGAGCACGGCCTGGAGGACCGCGATCGTCGCGAACAGCATCCAGCGCCCCAGATACGCCTGACGCACCGAGACGCCCTCCACGCCCTCGGTGTCGACCTCGAGGCGCATGATCACCATCAGCACGAACGCGCCGATCCACAGGGACAGGTTCGTGAACAGCGCCGCCATCGCCGAACCGTACGCCGTCGTGGGGAACAGCACGTTCTCGTGCACCTCGACGGGGGAGGCCATGAAGCGGGAGATCTGCTCGGCGTCCAGCCCGCTGAGGGTGCCGAGCCGGTTCCACACATCGGCGGCGCTGAGGGCGAGGACGTCGGTGCGTACGCCCCCGAGGCCGGAGGCGGCGGTGGCGAGGTTGCTGTCGAGCGCGGTGAGCGCGGTGGTGGTCGCGGTGAGCTGGATGGCCAGCCCCGACAGCAGGTTCTGCGCCTGCGTCACCTGAGCGCGCTGGGCTCCCAGCGCCGAGGAGAACGCGCTCGCGCTGGAGGACATCGCCGACATCGCGCGGTTGAGGTCGGGGATGCTGCGTGTGAGCGCGTCGCGGACGGCGTTCGCGGAGGTCGCCGCGGTGCCGACGGCGGAGTTCACGGCGTCGGCGGCCGCGGTGACGGAGTCGATCGTGCCCTGGACGTCGGTGTTCAGCTGCCTCAGCTGGTCGAGCACCTGCTGGTCGGCGGCGTTGCGCTCGGCCAGGGCGTCGATCGCCTGGCTGAGCCGCTGTGCCGCCTCGGAGCCGGGATCGGCCCGATCGAGTGCGGCCTGCAGCTCGCCGATCGCGGTGCCGCCGGCGGTCACCACGGCGGAGAGGTCCTCGATCGCCGTGCCCACCGCGACGTTCGCCTGCCCCAGGCCGGTCTGCAGGGTCGTGATCTGGACGTTCATCTTCGACGACGCCTCGGCGAGCAGGGTGGTTCCCGAGACGTACGCGGAGGTCACCCTGCCGGTGACCGTGAGCAGCTCCTGCTGCGCCTCGGCGGCGATGGTCTGGGCCTGGGCGACGGCGCTCTGCACCCCGCCGAGCGTCCTGTCGACATCGTCCAGCGTCGATGCGGCGCGCTCGAGCCCGGTCCGGGCGTCGGCCAGCCCGGCGTTCAGCTCCCCGATGCGTCCGCGCGCGGCGGCGACCTTGCCCACCGCGTCGTCGAGGGCGGTGACGGTGCTGTCGCGCGCGTCGCCGAGCCGTTCCTCGGTGGCCGCCCCGGCGTCCTTCAGCTGCTCGGTGACGGCCTTCGCGACCACCGACACGA
>JBASAE010000054.1:0-2225 GCA_049654285.1 Microbacterium sp. | reverse complement strand
GCGCTTCCCGATGATCGACCGGGTCACCCGCGAGCGGGGGCTGGACTGGTCGCGTGACCCGCTGCCGGTCACGCCGGCCGCGCACTACCTGATGGGCGGGGTCGTCACCGACCTCGACGGCCGCACGTCGGTGCCCGGGCTGTTCGCGGTCGGCGAGGTCGCCCGCACCGGGGTGCACGGCGCGAACCGCCTGGCATCCAACTCGTTGCTGGAAGCCGCCGTGTTCGCCGACCGCGCCGTCACCGCACTCGGGGCGCCGTGGGTCCCGCCATCCCGCCGCCCCGGCGGCACCGACGGCGATCTGAACGCCGAGGACCACCCTCAGAACCGGGCGGACGGCGACCCGCGCAGCGAGAGTGCGGCGGATCCGGCAGGCGGCGACGGCCGGGGATTCTCCCGTGCCGCACTCCAGCGGCTGATGGGGGACCTCTGCGGGCTGCTGCGCACGACCGAGGGGCTCACCACCGCGCTCGGCACGATCCGCGGTTGGGCCGCGGCACAGCATCCACCGGCCACCGTCGCCGAGCACGAGGACGCGAACCTGCTGCTCGTCGGCGAGGCCACCGCTGCCGCCGCACTCGCCCGCCCGCTCTCGGCCGGAGCACACTTCCTCGAACCGCACCCCGCCCTGATCGGAGCCCGATGATCACCCCTGCCATCCTCGCCCGCGTCGTCTCCGCAGCGCTCGAAGAGGACGCCCCGTGGGGCGACCTCACGAGCACCGCGCTCATCCCGGAGGACGCCCGGGCCACGGCCGACCTCGTCGCCCGCGAGCCCGGTGTGCTGGCCGGTGGCGAGGTGTTCGCCACCGCGTTCGCGCTCACCGACTCCGGGATCGACGTCGACCTGCACGTCGGCGACGGCGACCGGTTCGAGACCGGAGACGTGCTCGCCACCGTGAGCGGGCCGGCCCGCGGCATCCTCACCGCGGAGCGGGTCGCGCTCAACTTCACCCAGCGGCTCAGCGGCATCGCGACCCTCACCGCCGCCTACGTCGACGCGATCGACGGCACCCGCGCCCGCATCGCCGACACCCGCAAGACGACGCCCGGGCTGCGCGCGTTCGAACGGCACGCCGTGCTGTGCGGTGGCGGGCACAACCACCGGTTCTCGCTGTCGGACGCCGTGATGGCCAAGGACAACCACCTCGCCCTGCTCACCCGCGACGGCGATCTCGCCGCCGGACTGCGCGCCGCACGGGAGCGGCTGCCGCACACCGCACACGTCGTGATCGAGGTGGACCGCATCGACCAGATCGAGGCCGTGCTCGCGGGCGGCGCCGACACCGTGCTGCTGGACAACTTCACGCCGGCGCAGCTGCGCGAGGCGGTGGGGCTGATCGGAGACCGGGCGGCGACCGAGGCGTCCGGCGGGGTGAGCCTCGAGACGGTGCGCGCGATCGCCGAAGCGGGCGTGCAGGTGATCTCGATCGGCGCGCTCACGCACTCCGCGCGAGCGCTCGACCTGGGACTCGACGTCCGGATCGACTGAAGGACGGGACGGTGTTGTATCTCGACCATGCCGCGACCTCGCCGGTTCGTCCGGAGGTGCTCGAGGCGATGACGCCGTACCTGACGGGGACCTTCGGCAACCCGTCGAGTCACCACACCGTCGGCGAGGAGGCCGCCCGCGCACTCGACGACGCGCGGGCGCGGGTGGCGCGAGTGCTGGGATTCCGCGCGGGCGACATCGTGTTCACCTCGGGTGGCACCGAGGCGAACAACCTCGCCGTGAAGGGGATCGTGCTGGCGTCCGGCCGCCGTCATCTGGTCACCACCCCGATCGAGCACGAGTCGATCCTGGAGTCGGCGGCGTACCTGCGCCGGTTCCACGACGTCGAGGTCACGCTGCTGCCGGTGGACGCGACCGGGCGGGTGTCGCCGGACGACGTCGCGGCGGCTCTCCGACCCGACACGGCGCTGGTGTCGATCGGGCATGCGAACAACGAGATCGGCACGGTGCAGGATGCCGCGACGATCACCGCGACCCTGGCCGCCGGCACGGATGCGGGGGGAGCACGGAGCCGGGTGCCGCTGCATCTCGACGCCGTGCAGTCGGCCGGCTGGCTGCCCCTCGCCGGGCTCGGAGCGGATGCCCTCTCGATCGCCGGGCACAAGCTCGGGGCGCCGAAGGGCATCGGCGCGCTCGCGGTGCGCAGCCGGGTGCCGGTGGAACCGCTGCTGCACGGCGGCGGACAGGAACGCGGACGGCGCTCGGGCACCGAG
>JBASAE010000053.1:0-4179 GCA_049654285.1 Microbacterium sp. | reverse complement strand
GATGTCCTGCGTGATGTTGAGCGCCTTGTTGCGGTCGCCCTCGCTGAAGTAGGTGTTCAGCAGGGTGTGGCCGTCCTTGGCGATCGCTTCGGCGAACCCCTTCTCACGGGCGGTGCCCTGCACGGATCCCGCCACCTCGCTCACGATCGCGACCTTGCCGGACGAGCCGATGAGCTCGTTCATGTGCTGGGCGGCGAGGGCGCCGGCCTCGACGTTGTCGGTCGAGATCGTCGACTTCGGCACATCCGAGTTGAGGTCGCCGTCGATGATCACGACCGGGATGCCTGCGGCGTCTGCACGTTCGAGCGCAGGCACGAGGGCGTCCCGGTCGACGGGGGAGATGACGATCGCCTTGACGCCGCGGGTGATGAAGTCCTCCACGATCTTCACCTGCCCCTCGGAGTCGGTGTCGGTCGCGGTGCCCTGGAAGGCGATGCTGTAGCCGTTCTCCTTCGCCGCGTTCTCGGCGCCGATCTGCACCGAGGTCCAGTAGTCGTAGAGCGTGGATTTGGGGATGACGCCGATGACGCCGTTCTCGGCGCCCGCGGTGTTCTCGTCGGACGGGGTAGTGGCGGTGCATGCGGTGACGCTCAGTGCGAGAGTGGCCGCAGCAACGAGGGAGAGCAGTCGCTTCTTCATTGCAGGTGTCCTTTCAGACGTCGTTGTACCAAGGGATCGGGTGTGCGGTGATGGGAGGAGACGGGGGATCAGGCCGCGCGGCGGCGACGCAGGCCGTCGATGAAGACGGCCGCGACGATGACGACGCCGATCGCGATCTGTTGCCAGTAGTAGGAGACGCCGAGCAGGTTGAGCCCGTTGCGCAGGACGCCCATCACGAAGGCGCCGATGAGGGTGCCGGTGATGCCACCGACGCCGCCGGACAGGCTCGCCCCGCCGATCACGGTGGCGGCGATCGAGTCGAGCTCGTATCCTTCGCCGGCCGTCGGGGCGGCCGAGACCAGGCGGGAGGTGAGGATGATGCCGGCGACGGCGGAAAGCAGCCCGCTGACCACGTACACGCCGATCGTCGATCGGGAGACGTGCAGACCCGAAAGGAAGGCGGCCTTCTCGTTGCTGCCCACCGCGAACACGGTGCGTCCGAAGCGGCTCTTCTGCAGGATCCAGCCGAAGAGGAGGGCGAGAAGCACCATGATGATGACGGGGACCGGGATCCCGAGCACGGTGCCGTTCCCGAACCAGGCGAAGCTGCGCGGCAGCCCGGAGACCGGAACGCCATTGGTCATCACCAGCACCGCCCCGCGGGCGATGCCCAGCATGCCCAGTGTCACGATGAACGGCGGGATCTGACCGTAGGAGATGAGCGCGCCGTTGATGTAGCCGCAGATCATGCCGCCGATCAGCCCGGCCAGCACGGCGATAGGGATGGGCATCCCCACCTTCAGCGCATCGGCCGTGATCACGCCGGCCAACGCGGCGACCGCCCCCACGGACAGGTCGATCCCGCCCGTGACGATGACGTAGGTCTGGCCGATCGCCACGATCGCGATGACCGAGGTCTGCAGGGCGATGTTGAGGAGGTTGTTCACTCCGAGGAACGGCGGGGACGCGATCGCGAACCCCGCGACGAGGATCAGCAGCCCGGCGGCGGCGCCGAGACGCTGGATGCGGAGGCTCCGGAGCGTCCGCTTCGGACGGATCGTGGGGGTCATCGTGCTCACTGGGCGGCTCCTGTGTGTTCCATCGCGAACTGGGTGATCTCCTGCTGGGAGGTGTGCTGTGCGTCGAGGTCGGCGACGAGGCGCCCCTCGGCCATCACGAGGATCCGATCGGCGATGCCGAGGATCTCGGGGAGCTCGGAGGAGATCACGATCACGGTGATCCCCTGCTCGGCGAGTCCGAGGATCAAGCGATAGATCTCGTACTTCGCTCCGATGTCGATTCCCCGCGTCGGCTCGTCGAGGATGAGCACCTTCGCCCGGGTCGCCAGCCATTTGGCGAGGACGACCTTCTGCTGGTTCCCGCCCGAGAGCGTGCCCACCTCCTGCTCGGGGCCGGAGACCTTGATGTTCAGCCGGTCGACGAGCTCCTGCACGACCGTGTTCGCGGGGCCGGTGCGGACGAAGCCCGCGGTGCTGAACTGGTCGAAGCTCGCGAGGATGACGTTGTCGCGGACGCTCGCTCCGAGCATGAGCCCATCGCCCTTGCGGTCCTCGGTCACGTACCCGATGCCCTCGGCGATGGCGTGGCGCGGGCCGCGGATGCGGAGCGGCCTGCCGTCGAGCAGCACCTCGCCTGTCGCATGCGGATCCGCGCCGAAGACGGCACGGGCCAGTTCGGTGCGTCCCGCACCCATGAGCCCGGCGAAGCCGAGGATCTCGCCGCGATGCGCTGTGAAGGAGATGTCGTGGAGCTTCCCGGGGGAGGACATGCCGCGCACCTCGAGCGTGGCCTCGCCGACGTGCAGGTCGGGACGCGGCGGGTACTGGTTCGAGAGCTCGCGGCCGACCATCTCTCGGACGAGCTGGTTCATCTCCAGCCCGGCGAACGGATGCTCGGCGACGAAGGCGCCGTCGCGCATGATGGTGACGCGATCGACGATGCGGGCGAGCTCACTCATCCGATGCGAGATGTACACGATCGCGACGCCGTCGGCGCGCAGGTCTCCGATCACGCGGAACAGCGCATCGATCTCGGAGTCGCTGAGCGCCGAGGTGGGCTCGTCCAGGATCAGGAGATCGCAGTCGTAGGAGAGCGCCTTGGCGATCTCGACCATCTGCTGTTCGGCCACGCTCAGGTCGGACACCCGCCGGCGAGGATCGATCGTGACGCCGATGCGGTCGAACAGCGCGACGGTCTCCTGTTCGAGCTTGCGGTCTGAGATGAATCCGGGGAACAGGGACGAGGGCTCGTTGCCGATGAACACGTTCTGCGCGACGGTGAGATCGGGGAGGAGGTTGAACTCCTGATAGACGATCGAGATGCCGATCGCGCTCACATCCTGGGGGCGGGTCGCGGTCAGTGGTTCACCCTTGTAGACGATCTCGCCCGCGTCGGGCTGCACCGAGCCGGTCAGCACCTTCATCAGCGTCGATTTGCCGGCGCCGTTCTCGCCCATCAGCGCATGCACCTCGCCGCGGCGGAGCGTCAGCTGGCCGTCGACCAGGGCGGCGACCCCTCCGTAGGATTTGGTGATGCCGCGTGCGGTCAGCAGCACATCGGCCGATTCGGACGTGGTCACGGCATCACGTCGCCCGAGTTGGGGCCGAGGGTCTGGCCGGTGTAGATGTTGCCATCCGGGTCGGAGGCGAGCAGGATGGCGGTCGGTGTGACCTCCTCGACCCGGCCGAACCGGGGGAGCACGAGCTCGCTGAGCTTCTTCTCTCGCCATTGCTCGTTGACGGTCGCCATGACGTGTGTCTCGATCGGGCCGGGGGCGATGCAGTTGGCGGTGATGCCGTGCCGGCCGAGCTCCAAGGCGATCGACTTCGTGAACGCGATGATGCCCGCCTTCGACGCGGCGTAGTGGCTGTGCTCGACCCCGCCCTTCTGCGCGATCTGCGAGGCCATGTTGATGATGCGGCCGTAACCGGCCTCGATCATGTGCGGCACGGCGAAGTGGCAGGTCAGGTACACGCTGCGGAGGTTGACCGCGATCACACGATCCCAGACGTCTGGTTCGATGTCCTGGATCAGGTGCTGGTCGGTGACATAGGCGTTGTTGAGCAGCACGTCGATCCGACCGAAGCGCTCGAGGGAGCGCTCGACGAACGAGCGGGCGACGGTCTCGGTGGAGATGTCGCCCTGGGTGAGCAGCACCTCGACGCCGAAGGACTCGAGCTCGGCGCGGAGGGCCTCCAGCCCGGGGCCGACGGGGTCGAGATGATTCAGCGACAGGTTCGCGCCTTCGGCGGCGAAGGCCAGTGCGAAGGCGCGACCCAGTCCCAGATCAGGCCCGACGCCGGTGATCAGGACAGTGCGCTCGGCCAACTTCATTGTTACGCTCCTCTGGATAGGGAATCGATCCCGTATATCGATTCCCTTAACGTAGCCGTCGATCGTGATCCGCACAACACGGTCGCCAGAATTGGGAGGATCACATGCCCGTAGAACACCGGATCCCGTTGCACGACGACGTGCTGATCGGCTCTTTCTCCCCAGATCACGAGCCAGTTCTGACGATCTCCCCCGGAGACTCGATCACCTTCGCGACCCTGGACG
>JBASAE010000052.1:0-4558 GCA_049654285.1 Microbacterium sp. | reverse complement strand
CGCACGCCGAATAGGTCGGCGCGCAGCGAATAGACCACGCCGAAGACGAAGAACCACAGCATCACGAGGAACGCGATGCGCAGCAGCAGGAGGATGAGCGGACTCATGGCGTCACCCCGAACGCCCGGGTCGCGGCGTCGCCGTGGCCGCTGCTGGAGCGCGCGGCGACGGGCACGACGCGGAACGTGAGGTCGGTGCGGCCGATCGTGAACGTGGTGTCGGAGGGGAGAGCGGCCTCGTGCACCTTGTGACCGTCGAGCTTGGTGCCGTTGGTGGAGCCGAGGTCGCGCAGCAGGGCGCGTTCGCCGTCCCAGAGGATCTCGGCGTGACGCCGGCTGGAACCGGCGTCCGCGATCGTGATGTCCGCGTCGCTGCCGCGGCCGATAACGGTGCGTCCTTTGGTGAGCGGGTGCCGGTTGCCGCCGACCATGACGACCCCCTGCCAGGAGACGTTGCCCTGGACCGAGCCGGACTGCACGCGCACCGTGCCGGTGGCGGCCTTCTCGTCGGACTCGACGCGGATGGTGAGGGGGCCGGCGAAGCTGTAGCCCTGGGCGTTCGCGTGGGTGGACAGCAGAGCGAGCAGCTCGTCCGTGAGGGCGTGGCCGAGACCCTGCATCCGCTCGGCGTCGTCGGTGCTGAGGAGCACCAGGTAGTCGTTCGGCGCGATGATCCGGTCGCGGCTGACGACCGCGGCCTTGGTGTCGGCCTCGCGTCGCAGCGCCGAGGCGATCTCGACGGGCTGGATGCCGCTGCGGAAGGTCTTCGCGAACGCGCTGTTCACAGCGCGTTCGAGACCCTTCTCGAAGCTGTCAAGTACACCCACGGGGCTCCTCTGGCATGGCGGACCGGTAGGGACATCGTAGCCAGCCCGGCTGGGTGAACGCCTGCGGGCGTGACGCACGGTGTCTTCCGGCGCCGATTTCGCGTGATATCGTGGGGAAGTTGGCTCGTTCGCGGGTCGGCATGCGCGAGTGGCGGAATAGGTAGACGCGCTGGCTTCAGGTGCCAGTGCCTGCAAGGGCGTGGGGGTTCAAGTCCCCCCTCGCGCACAGTATGAAAATGGCTCCTGACCTGGGATTTAGTTCTCCGGGTTGGGGGTCATTTTTGTTGAAAGTGCTAGAAAAAGTGCTAGCACGGACTCGCACTCGGTTCGTGTCACGGGTGGGCGCGGCTGGTCAAGGACTATCTGACGCTACCTGCCCACTTCCTTCCCGTCCGTGGCAGAAGCTGTGGAAGCGGCACTGACGCTGCTGAGGCGACGGGACATCGGATCGGATCTGTCGAACTACACCGATCTGCGAGAGGCAGCCTGATCACGCTCCGCGCGATTCGGCATCGTCTGCGCTTCCGGGACTTGGTCCCGGTCATCCCCGAGCCGGTCGGTCAACAAGACACCCCGCAACGTCGAGGGCGCCGCGGCGGCAGACCGTCGGCTATAACCGTGACGATTACAAGAGGTGAAACGTCGCCTGAGCTGTCTCGCCCTCAGCCCACTCACTCCCGCGCTCGAAGCCCAGCTCGTGGAGCAGCCATCCCCATTCAGTACGCGCCTGCGTCAGATCCGCGACCCATATCTCAACATGATGAAATCCCGCCATGCCCACAGTCTCTCAACTCCGCCGACCAGGCTTGGTAGACGCCGCCAAGGGCTCAATCCTGACTAGCGACGTTGTCGGCATCGGTGCTTTCGGCAGTTAGCGCCCAGATCGGCCAGCTCTGAAGCTTCTCGATCTCAGAGGGAGGAAGCCCTTCTATGATCAGTTCCAACTCGTCTCGCTCGTCAAGCAAGATCGTCAAGCAAGCGTTGCGGAGCTCTCGGTCCTCAGTGTCGCCAAGACTGTGTCGAGCCCTGCGGATCTCTTTCAAGGTCTCGATCGGAAGCGCGCCTTGTCGTCGTTCGACTTGCCAGCGATTGATCTTGTAGATGAGCGTGTCGCCCCCTTGCTCAATCAGCCAATCGCTAAGTGCAGCAGCACCGCCGAGGAGGTATGTCTGGTGCGCGCCTCGGACGGAGTCTGCAGCTTTAAGCAGATACAGGACCATCTGGTTCGCGCTCGCGCGTGCTCCGACCTGATCTTCCAACCCTTCGTATGCCTGCACGATGGACTGGAGCCTCAAGTTCAACATCATCGCCAGATCATCAGGCCGGGTCGCCTCGTATACCGTGCCCCATCGTTTGATTTCTTCAGTTGAGTTGTCTTCTGCGATGCGGTATATCCGAAACTGTGTCCGCTTGTCAGGGTCGAACGGGTCAATGAGCTTCGTGACGCTCGACGTTGAACCCGGAGCGACCACGGTCATGATCTTAAACTGACCGATGTTGAAGTCATAGCGTCCGAAACCGTCGGTGGTTCCGCCTACTTCTTCACCAAGGACGATGCCTTTGTGGAGCGCGATCAGCTTTGTCACATCGCCTTCGGTGATGTCGATGGTTCTTGTGATGTCATCGTCGAGACCGAACGCATCGAACAACTCCACGATCTTCGCCATCCGATCCCGATGTCGCGTGATCTCAGCAAAGTCCGCTGATGCCGTGGACGTTAGGACGTGAGACCGCTCCGCCACTACAAGCGGTGCTCCCCGGGACGCGGCAAGTAGGAAGTCCAGGTTCTTTACTTGGCTACGCAGGTCTCCGACGTCCGTGACATTGAAATTCGCACTGATCGAGTCTGCACCATCCTTCAGTAGCAGTCGAAGTCCCTCGGACAGTTGGAACTCGATCTCCATCGGCGCCGTCTGCCGGATGGTCGCTTGCGTGAACACGACATCTCCGCAACTCACTACGAGGTCGACTTCTTGCGGTACGTAGCTGCGCGGGTAGACGGTGAGATCCATGTCCACCGCATAGCTCATCCCGCTGGCTGTGTGAAGAGTCACCGTGAAGTCGGTCTTGTCCAGTTCGAACGCTGTCGGACGGTCTTCAGCGATGTCAACGATCGAGTGGATCGTAAAACCCTTCGCTTCCTTCAGGTGGCGCTCATCGAAGCCAGTCGTCTTGTCTTGCTTCTGCGACGCAATCGCCAGCTCCACGATCCTCTCGATTTTCGCGGTGTCGGCGGGCATTCGGGACAGTTCGATCGAGATGGTCTTCTGGTTAGGCTTCATCCGCCCCAGAATTCGGCTGATCTTGAACGGCATTAGAACGCAGTAGTAGGCGGTCGCCCTTGTCCCATCAGGACGCATAGGCACGTAGAAGTAAAGTCCGCCACCGTTCGTTCGAAAGAACTCCAGGACTTCACGTTCAACTGAGAATCGCGCGGTTGGACGTTTCTCCTTCAACTTGCGTGGCGATGCGGAGCCCTTCACCTGGACGGCCACGCGCCCAATCAGTGTCTTCACCGTATGGTTTGCGCCGCTGTAGAGATCGATATTGCCGTCTGTGACTGGAGTACGGTCGTTGTAGTCGATGAAATCTTCCAGCCGCGGACAGCGGCTGATGAGGTTGCTGACTTCATTCACTGCCAAGCGTTCGGCGTTGACCATGATTTCATTCTCCCGGGTTTATTCAACTGCCGTAGTGGGCGTGGCAGCTTGTGGTGACGCGGCGCCGACCTTCGATCGTTTGTCTGGCGTTTCGGTGCTCTCAAGCCTGGCCCAGGTGTTTGACGAAGCGGTCGACGGCGGAGCGTTGCATGGTCGGGGTGACATGGGAGTAGATGTTCATCGTCGTCGTGATCGTTGAGTGCCCCAAACGCTCCTGCACGACCTTGGGGTGCTCCCCGAGTTCGAGGAGCAGCGTCGCGTGGGTGTGACGGAGCCCTTTGATCGTGACGCGGTGCAGGGTGTCGAACTTCGCGGTCGCCCACTTCAGCCTGCGATCCCACCGGCTGGTCATCGCGTCGGGTGAGCGCAGCTTCCCGTCGTCGTCGCCGAAGACATAGGCATCGGCTTTTGCCAGCTCGAACGACACCTCAGCCCGGGCGACCTTGTACGACGCGAGAACTTTCAATGTCTCGGTGTCCACGTCGATGACGCGGGCTTGCCCGGTCTTGGTGGTCTTCGTCTTCGTCCAGTCGTCGGTGTCGACGGCGCGGCGGATGCTGACCCGCATCGTCTTCGTGTTGATGTCCGACCACCGGAGTGCGAGGGCTTCGGAGCGGCGCATGCCGGTGTAGGCGATGAGCCTCCACAGGGGGAACAGTTCGTCTTCGAGGGTGTCGCGGTTCCAGGTGAGGAAGGTCTGCAACTGCTCGGCCGTCCAGGTCGCTATCTCGGGTTTCTGTGCTCGCACTTCGCTGGACTTCGGGGGCTTCACGGTGCGCTTCTTCTTCGCCGGGTTCACGGTGAGGTGTCCGTCGTCTATCGCAGCGTCGAGGATCGCGCCGAGGACGACGTGCACCTTGTGGACGCTGTTGGCCGACAGCGGTTGTCCTTTGCCGTATTCGTCGTTGCGGCCGTGGTCTTCGAGGTCGCGGTAGTGGCGGGCGATCCTGGTGGCGGTGAGCTTGTCGAGCCGGATCGCGCCGAGCTGGGGGCTGATGTGGTTGCGGATGATCTTCTTGTACCCGGTGATCGTGGACGCCGCGAGCTTGAGTCCTGCCACCCACTCATCCGC
>JBASAE010000051.1:0-1951 GCA_049654285.1 Microbacterium sp. | reverse complement strand
GCATCCGCGTACTTGATCTGACCCGCGTGATCGCCGGCCCCGTCGCCACCCGTGCCCTTGCGCTCCTCGGCGCGGAGGTGCTGCGCATCGATCCGCCCTCCATGCCGGAGATCCCCTGGCAGCATCTCGACACCGGGCACGGGAAGCGCTCGGCGCTGCTCGATCTGACCGGTCCGGCCGGCAGGGCGCGCTTTGAGGCGCTGCTCGCCGATGCGGACGTCGTCGCGCTGGGCTATCGCGGCGAGGCCCTCGACCGGCTCGGTCTCTCGCCTGCGGCATTGGCCGAACGTCATCCCGGGATCGTCGTCCTGCGTCATTCGGCGTGGGGTGATGCCGCCCGGCGCGGGTTCGACAGCGTGGTGCAGGCGGCGTGCGGGATGTCCTGGGTCGAGTCGGCGACCGGCGACGTGCCCGGGGCGCTCCCCGCCCAGGCGCTCGACCACAGCACCGGCTATCTGCTCGCGGCCACGGCGCTGGACGCACTGGGGCGTCGCGCGAAGGAGGGCGGGTCCTGGCTGGTCGAGACGTCGCTGCGACGCGTGGCCGCCGAACTGCTGGGGATGCCCCGGACCATCGATCCCACGTCGCACACGATCGCGGATGCCACCGGACACGTGCAGACCTTCTCGCTGGACGGGCGGGAACTGGTGACCGCCGCGCCGGCGCTCGCCTACACCGGTGGTCCGGTGCGCTTCGATCCGCCACGGCCTTGGGGCCAGGACGCACCGGACTGGGGACGGTGAGGCGGGCACGTTCCCGTGCCCGCCGCTCAGCCCTCGTCCGGGTCGGCCTCGGGAGCAGCCGAGGGAGAGGTCTGAGCCGGGGCCTCGTCCGTCGGTGCGGCGAAGATCCCGGTGCAGGCGGGCGGCATGTCGATGGACGCGGCGATCACTCTGATGTCCCACGCCGGGCCGCGAACCAGTCGCCTCACCCCATCGCGACCATGGTCCTTCTGCTGCGTCACCGCCGGCACCTCCCCCCCGGGAATCTCCGTGGATGAGACGCGGTCGCCTTCGTTTCATTACGCGACGCACGGAAAAGCGCGCGCCCCGTCTCGGACGAGGGGCACCGGATAGTCTGGAGGGTGTCTGTCCTCGGTCCTGAGATGATCCCGGTGCCTGCCGGAGCGATCGTGTTGCGGGATGCGAGGACGAAGACGTCGCGGACCGCGGAGCTGCGGCGTTTCCGCATCGCTTCCACCCCGGTGACGTGGGGACTGTACTCGCGCGTGCGGGGGACTCCTGTCCCCGACGGCGAGGAGGAGGATGCGCCGGCGCATTCCGTGTCGTGGCTGGACGCCGTGCACTGGTGCAACGCGCTGTCCGTCGCGGCGCGTCTTGCCCCGGCATACGACATCGACGAGGTAGGGGTGTGCTGGGATGTGAGCGCCGGCGGCTATCGGCTGCCGACCGAGGCGGAGTGGGAGTGGGCCTGCCGTGCGCGATCGGCGGGCCCGCGGTACGGCCCTCTTGCGAACATCGCCTGGACAGCGGCTGACGCCGTCGAGCGCGCGCAGCGAGTCGGATCGAAGCAGCCCAACGCCTTCGGCCTGTTCGACATGCTGGGCAATGTGTGGGAGTGGTGCTGGGATCACTCCGATCCGGCCCGATACGCCGACTATCGCGTGCTGCGTGGCGGCGGGTGGGCGGACGAGCACTGGAGCGTTCGAGCATCGGTGCGGCGAGGAAGCCTCCCGGGCGCGCGGCTGGACGACATCGGGTTCCGGGTCGTCCAGGGAGCCGCGGGAAGGGCCGCCGACCATGCCGGGCAGGGCTGGTCGCAGAAGGCCGATCGCGATCGGGCGGACGTCAACGGCCCGCTTCCGCTCGGCTGGACACCGCTGCGCGCGTAGGCGAGGGGACATAACAAAAATCCCCGGTGTGACCGGGGATTTCTCGCTGTGCGCGATACTGGGATCGAACCAGTGACCTCTTCCGTGTCAGGGAAGCGC
>JBASAE010000050.1:0-5241 GCA_049654285.1 Microbacterium sp. | reverse complement strand
GGATTAACTCGCGGAGATCGTGAAGATTCTCCGCAAAGACCCACTCTCCCGGCGTGCCGTCGCCAGTATTTACGATCCGGGTCGCGACTTCGTCGAGAGCCGAGATATCCCATGCAACAACTGGCTTCACTTCATAATGAGGGATGGGCGTCTCGACCTCCACGTGGCCGCCCGCAGCACTGACATATGGTGGGGATTCTCAGGCATCAACGCCTTCGAGTGGACACTACTGCTTGAAGTGATGTCGCGGTGGCTCCAATGTATGCCTGGGCGACTGGTCTTCTTTAGCTCTTCCCTACATCTCTACGAGCGCCACTTCGACCGGGCTTCACGACTTCTGGCCAGTCAACCGAGCCGGGCGGCAGCCGGCGCGACAGAGCAGCCGCAGTTCGACACAGACTGGGAGGACGCGCCCGCGGCGTGGGCCGAGTGGATGCGGCTGGAGGCCGGCATTCGCTCTGGCCAAGACCTCTCGGCGCTCGACTGCAACCTCACCGACCCGCTCCTGCTTGCCTACATTCGAATGATCGATCTATATTGGTCCGCGCAAAGTGGAGTCGAATCCGGGGCCTTAGACGAGAAGCTAGCTGTACTTGGGGATGGCAGACTTGCTACCGCCGCGCGCGAGTATCTTCAACGACCTCAACAGTTGCAGCACTGAGCCCGACGGCCTAAATAGCTGAAGCGAGCGTGCTTGAACGGTCCGACACCCGCTGGTTGATGCCCCATTTCGGCGGAAAGTATGGCGTTGCCGGAGGGCCTTGTGGTGCGAACTGCTGCTTTATTCTGTTCCGGCTTCCGACTCCGCGCACATTGGGGTGCATCACACGCGCGTACTTGTCGGTTTCGCAGAACAGGTTCTGGCAGTCGATGAGCGTCAAAGCCCTACCGAACAGGTCGTCAAACTCGATGCCTTGTTCTTCGAACTGTGCCTCTTGCGTGTCGACCATCCAGCGGATGATGTCTTCTGGAGAAACGCCACTAAGTTGCGGAAAACACTTCGCGATACCACTGCGTGCGCCCGGCCCAGGCACGACAAAGTCGTTCTCATCAAAGTCGATCACCGAGGTGTAGTTGAGGTCGATCGCCAGTTGATAAGAGAGGAAGGGACCTAGTGAAGGAAAAGTCGAAATCGTCTCAAAGACCTGGCTCAGAGACCTAGCGTGCTCGATTTGCGCGGCAACCCCGGAACGCATCATATGCTCGGTCAACAGCAGATGGTTGCGGTGTTTCCGAACCGCGCCGAACGGCGGGGGCGGAACGATGTACGCCGCAGAGTAAACTCTGTCGCCGCTAGCAATCTTTGCGTCCAGAACCTCGCTGTAGGCGTTGACATCGAATGTCGATGTCGTGATCTGACCGAATCTAGATTCCAGCGCGTCCCAGGTCGACGGCTTGTTGAAGAAGCGAAATAGCAGAACACGCAAGACGAGGTTCTCGGGGTCCTGAGGACCCTCGTATGCGATACGTATCAAATCTTGTGACACGCGGTCAGCGGCGCGGTATGCATTAGTGAAGCGATACTTCGAGAGGACTGCGTCATCGGTCCACGGACCAGGTTCGCCACGCAACCTCGCGTGATACACGTGCTGCCGTTCAGCCGCAAAGTGCCAATAAGACGAAAGCACCTCTGAAACGCCAACATCGTGCCGACCAACTCTCACGCGCCGCATCAGGTCCTCCTGTCGGTGCTTACCCCCGGCTCCCGCCTCTGTCTAGGTTGTCACGAAGAGGCCCGCCATGCCCGGAGACGCGCCAGCGTCGCTCGTGGTTCAGGCATGCGCTCTCCGCGCCCAAGTGGTTCGGCCTGACCATGAGTAGGAAGCTGACTGGTCCGATCCAGAGGAACTTGAAGGTGTTCCAAACGAACAGCAGGACCAGGAGGTAGAGCCAGCCGGGACCGCCGTCGTTGATTATCGTGGTGCAGATCGCTGCGGCGTAGAAGTAGGGCACGGCCAGGAGCATCGCGGGGATGCCCCACTTGAGGCCCCGGCGGGTACGGATTGCGCTGAGCAGCAGGTTGGTGGGTGCGTAGCGGAGTACGCAGTAGCCTCTGCGCTGAGTGCGACTGATGTGCGGAGCATCGCGGGTCTCTCTTTCCTCGTCATAGCGCGACGGTGTCCCGTCGTGGAGGCGGCTATGAACCGAGTGCCCTCGAAGGGGCCGTCCCGTAGGACCCGCGTAGCTGAAGAACCTGCCTCGTCGTCCAGTTTACGACCGTGCTCTGACAGAGGGAACCCGTCGGCGGCCGGCACGCGTGTACCTCGTCGGTGACCTTGGAGCGAGAGGACACCAATAATGGCGACACTGGCGGAGCAGATGCAGGGTGAGCGGATGGCGCGGGTTGTGCTGTCAATGATCGCCGAGCCCAACGATGCGGCCTCCGGACACGTGCTGGCTCGCGTCGGAGGGGTTGAGACGCTGCGGCTGATCGAGGCGGACGATCCGGTGCCGGGTCTTGCTCGCGCCGACGCGCTGATGTGGCGCGAACGCCTCGGTGCGCGGATCACGCCGGGCCTGCTGGGCCACGTGGCCGAGACTCAGGGTGGGGCGTTCGGCACGCTCATCCCGTCGGACGAGGACTGGCCGGCCGGGCTAGATGATCTGGGCGACCGTGCCCCGTATCTGCTGTGGACGCGCGGAGCGACTTCCTTCCTGACGAGGGCGCTGAGCGATCGGGTCACGTTCACGGGCGCCCGCGCCTCGACCGGCTACGGGGAGCATGTCACCGGCGAGCTGGTGACGGGTATGGCCGATGAGGAACGCATCATCATCGCGGGTGGTGCCTACGGCATCGAAGGAGCCGCGCATCGCGGCGCTCTCGCGGCCGGCGGGCAGACTGTCGCGGTCCTCGCGGGCGGTCTTGACCGGCTCTATCCCGCTGGTCACAGTGAGCTGCTGAATCGGGTTGGCGACGTCGGCCTGCTGGTGAGCGAGCTGCCGCCAGGGTCCGCGCCGACCAAGCACCGGTTCATCGCACGGAACCGGCTGATGGCGGCGCTGTCGGGCGCGACCGTGATTCCCGAGGCCGGTGTGCGGTCAGGGTCGATGAGCACTGTCCTTGCGGCGCGTGACATCGGCCGAGGCGTCGGTGCGGTGCCTGGCCCAGTGACCAGCGCCGCCAGTAGCGGGACGAACGAACTCATCCGACAGGACCTCGCGACGCTCGTTACCCAGCCCAGCGACGTGATCGCCTTGCTCGACGCCGATGCGCCCGGCCGCGCGGTCACACCGCCGGAGGTCGGACGGGACTTCGGCCAGCGGCGGCCGTCACCGGGCACGCCGGGACGCTCGATCTGACGACTCCCCCAACCTCTCCTTGCCGTTCCGAGTCGGGGTGGTTACAGGCGCGGTGCGGATCGGGTGACGGCGCTTGGCCGTATCTGGTCCTTCGTCGGGTCGTCGCCTGCGATGGACCGTGCGCGGTTGAGGGCGGCGCGCGCTCGTGCTGCGTCGATCTTCTGGCTGGTGCTCTCTGCCGCCGGGCCAAGCGGGTTCCCGTTGTCGGTGATCTGGTTGCGGTCGCGGTAGGCCGCAATTGTGCGGGCGGCGCGCCACCACGCGGCGTGCTCCTTCGCCTCTTTCGGTGGAGTGCCGAGCTGCGCCGTCCACAGCTCCGTGTCGGTGAGGGCACTGTGGAGCACGGCGTCGGCGCGTTGCTCGATCAGTTCGCGGCGTTCGTCCAGGGCTTGGCGCATCTCGGCAGCCATCGGACCGGCGGCTTCGGGGATAAGTCCGGCGATCAGCCGTGGTGTTTTGCGGGTGCGGCCGGACCCGGCCGGCCGCGCTGTGGCGCGTGCGAGGCGGGCGTGGACGACGGAGGCGATGTCGTCGGCATCGTCCAAACTGCGCGCGGCGATCAGCCTCGGGAGCAGGGCGTCGAGGTCGTGGTGGTTGGCTTCGGCGTGCCGCAACTCGGCAGAGAGAGCACCGTAGGCGTCGGAGTCGACCACGTCGCCGACCTGCTCGGGCGTGAGCCCGGACGTGCTGAGCAGGCTTGCCCAGCGGTCGTGTTGGGCGGCTTGGGCGATCGTCTCGTACTCCGCCGCGAGCTGAGTGATCGAGCCCCAGTGTTCTTGTTCGGCAGTGATCGTCTCGTGCGCCGACATCTCGGCGCCGACGTGCTGGAGCACGCCATGCAGGACGCTGCGGGCGGTGACGTTGGGGTTGTCGCCGGGGTGCGGCTCAGCGTGCTCTTGATCCTCGCGGTCGACGGCGACATAGGCGTAGTTGCCTTCCGCGCCGCGAGTCATCGAGACATAGAAGTTCTCCCGTGTGGTCGTCGGGGTGACGACGACGTGCGAGGTGTCGGTGGTCACGCCTTGAGCCCGGTGCGCGGTGATCGCGTAGCCCAGGTCCAGGTGCTCGCTCACATAGTCGGCGGGCAGGACGATCCCTCCGCCGAACCTGCGCGCGGCCGGGCGGATGTTGACCGACCCGTCGTCACGGACGTTGGTGACGATCCAGCGGGCGCCGTTGCGGACCCAGGGTCTGTCGGTGCGGAGCCGGCGGTCGTTGTGACGGGTGATGACCAGATCGCCTTCGGAAGCGGCGGTGCCATCGTGCAGACCGACCTCGCGGGCCGGGTTCACGGCACCGTCGATGATCCGGTCGGCCCGTGCTCGGGCGTTGAGGGTTGTGACGGTCTCGTGGGTCTCGGCCATGAGGATAGACGCTCGGCCGGTGGAGAGGTCGCGCTGCCAGGAGGTGTAGGCGGCGTCGATCATCGCCTCGGCTTCGCCGCCGGTGATCCGACCATGCTCGATCAGCGTGTCGATCGCTTCGGTTCGGCCGTGGCGGAACTGTAGGGAGGTGGTCTTCTCCCAGGCGTGGGTGAAGCGGTGCAGGTCGTGAAGCTCCGGGGCATCGTCGCGGGCGTGGACGAGCAGGCCGAACGCGCCGCCTGCGTCGACCGATTGGAGCTGGCCCCAGTCTCCGACCAGCAGGGCTTTCGCTCCGGCCTTCTCGACCTCGCGGGTGATCCGGTCCAAAGAGGCGGTGCCTGCGAGGGAGGCTTCGTCGATGATGACGAGCTGACCCGCATCGAACGTGGTTCCGTGCATGAGGTGGTTCTGCCACCACTTCGCCGTGTTCTCGCATCTGATCCCCAGATCGTCGGCGAGGACCTGGGCGGCGACCGCCGAGGGCGCCAGCCCGACCACAGACCCGGCGCCGTGCTCCTTCTCCCATGCCCGGCGCAGCGCGCTCATGGCGGTGGTCTTCCCGGCGCCGGCCGGGCCG
>JBASAE010000049.1:0-1921 GCA_049654285.1 Microbacterium sp. | reverse complement strand
GAGCCCGTGTCCTCAGGCGTGCTCATGCGTCACCATCCTCTCCGTGGGTTCGGGCACGGCGCGGAAGCGCCCGCGCGCGAGCATCCAGACGATCCGCGCCAACAACAGCGGGATCGTGACCAGCAGGAACAGCTGCGGCCTGGTCAGCCCCATCCACGCGACGTCGTTGCCGCGCACGAACTCGATGAGGAGCCGGAAGACCGCGTACGCGGCGATGTAGATCGTGAGCGTCTCACCGGCCGCGATCGGCCGGTGCCGCAGCCAGAACCACAGCACGGCGAACGCGGCCGCATGGAAGACGATCTCGTACACGAAACTTGGATGCAACGGCACCCCCGATGGCGAGCCGACGCGCGCCGCGGCCTCCGTGTCCAGCACGATGCCCCACGACCCTCCGGTCGGCGTGCCGGGACGCTCGGTCAGCAGGCAGCCGATCCGGCCGATCGCCATCGCCAGCGCGACGGCGGGCGCGAACAGGTCACCGGTGCGATCCGGGTACTTCACGATCCTCTTCGCGATGTGCACGCCCAGCCAGGCGCCGACGAGCGCCGAGAGCACCGAGGCGTTGCCGCGCAGCAGCTGCTCGCCCAGGTTCAGGTTCTTCGAGGGATCGAGGTGCTGCGCCCAGGTGCCGAGGCGCGCCATCACCGCCGCACCCACCATCGCGCCCATCACGAGGTAGATCAGCCGCGGATCGCGCACATCGCGACGACGCTTCTCGATGAGGAAGACGGCCGCCGCCGCGAGCATCCCGAGCGCGACGAACACCGAATGGCTGTCCCACCGGGGAAGCCAGGATGCGAGGTCGTGCAGCGTCGGGAACATGGCCTATCCGCCGAGCATCCGCATCCAGAGCATCACCCAGAACGGGATCGCCACGGCCGCCGCCACCGCGATCACCGAGAGGTACCCGAGCACCAGCCGGGTGTCGCCGAGCTTGCAGCGCGACCGCAGCAGGCCGCCGCGTCGCGCCTTCGCGTAGCCCGCGATCGCGATCACCGCGAACGCGAGCACTGCGATCGGGCCGAGCAGACAGGAGATCAGAGCGATCGTGGTGAACACGCACAATCGCAGCGGATCGAACGGCGGCGCGGGATCGCCGACCGAGGGGTCGTACTGGTTCAGGGGCATCTCGGTCACGATCCCACCACCGGCAATCGGGTCCGTCCGCCGGTCTCGCGCACCTCGGTCGTGGTGGACGCCGGGCGACCCGTCGCCGTCGAGATGCGAGTACGGCTCAGCGGAGCCCAGGCCTGCAGGGCGCAGAACGGCGCGCACTGATGCGCGTTCGTCTCCTCGTTCACCGTCGCCACGTGCACGCAGCACTGCGTGAGGCGCTCCTCGATCATCGTGTTGATGTCCATGAACGGCTTCACGGTGATGCGCAGCACCCGTTCGGCGAGCATCGCCCGCATCCGCTTGTGCTGCCCGGGCAGCCTCGATGCCGCCAGCGTCGCGAGAGTGCCGACGCCCAGGTCGCAGTTCACGCAGATGTCGCGCCAGATGTCGCCCATCGACGGGTGCGAGAGCGAGGACTGCTCGCTGAGGAGGTCGAGCAGCGAGTTCTTCACGACGTCGCGGATCGCCTTGTTCACGTTCGAGTCGGCGATGCGGTTGGCGATCAGGTCGGGGTTGAGATCGAGGAACTCCTTGAGCCGTTCATGCCCGATCAGGCCCACCAGCGACTGCCAGACGCCGGCGTCATCCTTGAGGAAGTAGCCCACCGAGCAGCAGTGCGGATGACTGCACGGCAGCGCCGTGAGATCCCGCCAGGTGATGTCGCCGTCGGTCTGCGGGCCGAGCCTGGCGAGAACCCCGGTGTGCGTGAGGCGATCGTCCGGGTCGATCCCGGCCGAGCGGCCCGAGCCGAACACCGGCTGGATCGTCACGCCGCCGACGTACGGCGTCGCCTGCGCACGAC
>JBASAE010000048.1:0-10611 GCA_049654285.1 Microbacterium sp. | reverse complement strand
GGCCCAGGGCGATCTCGGTGGCGAAGCCGGACGGCACGACCGAGGAGGTCACCTTCGACAACGCCATCATCGCGACCGGCTCCACCGTGCGCCTGCTGCCGGGCGTGCAGCTCAGCGAGAACGTCGTGACCTTCGAGGAGCAGATCCTCGCGCGCGACCTTCCGGAGTCGATCGTCATCGTCGGCGCCGGAGCGATCGGCATGGAGTTCGGCTACGTGCTGGCGAACTACGGCGTCAAGGTCACCATCATCGAGTTCCTCGACCGTGCGCTCCCGAACGAGGACGCCGAGGTCTCCAAGGAGATCCAGCGGCAGTACAAGAAGCTCGGGGTCGACATCCTCACGTCGACCGCGGTGAAGACCGTCACCGACAACGGCTCGGACGTGCACGTCACGTATGAGACCCGCGACGGTCAGCCTGGCGAGATCACCGCCGGCAAGGTGCTGATGTCGGTCGGCTTCGCACCGAACGTGAACGGCTTCGGCCTGGAGAACACCGGTGTCGCCCTCACCGAGCGCGGTGCGATCGACATCGACGACCACATGCGCACCAATGTCGAGGGCATCTACGCGATCGGCGACGTCACCGCCAAGCTGCAGCTCGCGCACGTCGCCGAGGCTCAGGCCGTCGTCGCGGCCGAGACCATCGCGGGCGCCGAGACCCAGACGCTGGGCGACTACCGGATGATGCCGCGTGCGACGTTCTGCCAGCCGCAGGTCGCGAGCTTCGGGCTCACGGAGGAGCAGGCGCGGGCCGAGGGTCGCGAGATCAAGGTGGCGAAGTTCCCGTTCAGCGCGAACGGCAAGGCGAACGGCCTCGGCGAGCCGGTCGGCTTCGTCAAGCTGATCGCGGATGCCGAGCACCTCGAGCTGATCGGCGGGCACCTGATCGGTCCCGACGTCTCCGAGCTTCTGCCCGAGCTGACCCTCGCGCAGAAGTGGGATCTGACCGCGCTGGAGGCCGCCCGCAACGTGCACACGCACCCGACGCTTTCGGAGGCGCTGCAGGAGGGCTTCCACGGGCTCGCGGGACACATGATCAACATGTGAGACCCCTTCGTGTCCACGCAGGCCCGGCATGCTCAGGCATCGCCGGGCCTGCGTGCGTTTGGGTGGGCCGGGCCCCCGCTGCCACTTCGGCGTGGAGGAACGGAGTAGCGTCGGGGCATGGCCTTCGATGACGTGGTGAAGCTGCTGGACGAGACTCCCGTGGTCGCCATCGTGACCCGTCGTCAGAGCGGCGACCCGACCGCGACCCCGATCTGGTCGATGGTGGTGGATGGCGCGCCCTACGTACGCTCGGCGTACGGCGAGTCCGGGTGGTGGTGCCGTCATGTGCGGGCCGGTCGCCCGGTCGCCTTCGTGGCGGCCGACGGCGCCGTCGCGGAGTCCGACCGCGCGGCCGCCCTCGAACTGCCCCGCGTCGACGTGACGCTCACCCCTGTGCCCGCGGACGACGCGGTGCAGCAGGCGATCAGCGCCGAGATCGAGCGCAAGTATGCGGGATCGTCACGTTCGTCGATCGATCCGATGCTGAGCGCAGAGGCTCTCGCCGCGACGTTCCGGGTCGGCCCCGCAGCCGCGAGCTGAGGGACGGGCGGCTCAGTAGCCCAGCGCTCGGGCGAGCTTCGAGCCGACTGCCGAGGTGCGGGCACCGGTGGCGAAGATCGCCCGTTCCGCGACGGCGAAGAAGGCCTCGCGCCCCGCTTCGTCGGCCGGTGCGGCGGATCCCAGTTCGAGCTCCCATTCCCGCCACTCACGGGATGAGCCGCCGCGCAGATCGGTCCCGCGCACGTGGTCGTCGACGAACTCGGCGATCACGCCGCCCTCGCCGATCAGCTGGAAGGCGGTGCGCGAGTTCTCGATGCGCGCCAGTGGGGCGAGTCCGCCGGTCACCCAGGGGGCGATGGCCTCCGCCACCGCGTCCGGCACGACGCCGGCGTCGCCGAGCGGCCACCCGAGTTCGAGCCGTCCCGCACCGGTCCGCGGGCCTTTGACGTGCCACCCCTCGTCCGGCCCGCCGGTGCGGCGGCGCAGGGCGACACCGGCATGGGCGAGGGCTCCCCCCGCGGTGTCGAAGTACTGCGCATCGAGCTCGCGCAGCTCCCCCGCGGACACGGAGAGGACCCCGGCGACGGTCGTCCAGTCGGGCAACGGCGTGTCCGCGTCGACGTCGTACTTGCGCTCGACCTCGAACGAGCGGGTGGGCTCCGCCCCCTGCTGCACGGCCACCGCGGTCAGTCGTCGCTGGGGACGATGTCGTCGCTGGCCTCGATGAACCAGTACCCGACCTCGGTAGGTCCGTCGTGCGGCCCGGTGTTGGTCGCCTCCCCGCCCCGGCGGTAGCTGATCTGCGTCGTGCCGTAGGGCACGATCAGGGAGTCCTGCTCGGTGTCGTCGAGCGGCAGGATCTGCCCGTCGAGCGGGCCGCCGTGAAGTCGTGCAAGTGCCATGTGCTCACACTAGCGCGTGGGCGGCTATCCGAGGACGATCGCCACCGATGCCTCGGATGGCCCCCCGCAGGTCGCGGTGCCCCCGGTGCGCACCCAGCGCGGGGCGATGCTCTCCTCTCCGAGCACCGTGCCGTCGGCACCGTGCATCCGTACGGTCAGCGGCTCCGCGTAGTAGCTCAAGGTGGCCGACCAGCGATCCGAGGCGGACGCCGTCCTCGACGCCGCCGTCTGCTGCCCGCCGCCGTCGCACCCGTCCGCGTCGCACACCAGCACCTCCGCGACCCCGCCGGCTCCGTCCCCCGTGACCTGGATGGCGAGGGACTGCAGGTATCCGATGGCCGGGCAGACGCCGTCGACGGTCGGCGCGCACGCCGTCGCGATCGCGAGCACGAGCATCCCGGTCAGAGTCGCATGGCCGACGCGACGGCCGGCGCGCGGGATGCGGGTTCTCATGCCCCACACCCTATCCGCTGCTGTCAGGCGCCGTGGACGCCGTGCGGCGACGAGCCGGGCGCCGTGTCGGCCGGCGGTGTGAACTCTCGCTAGGCTGGCTCGGCATCCAGATCACACGCTGTGACGGGCCTGCAACAAGACCATTCGTCGCAACGCGGAGAGGACCGAGCACGTGGCTGTCGATCTGAGAGATGCGGACCGGACGAGCGCGGACACCGCCCATCCATCGCGACGGGCGGTGGTCACCGGTGCGATCTGGGCCACGCCGGTCATCGCCGCCGCCGTCGCCCTGCCGTCGGCGTCGGCGAGCGAGTCCGAGTGCGCCGCCGGGTCGGCGACGTTCACAGTTCCCACTCTGGACAGCAATGCCGCCGGACTCCACACCTGGACCGTGCCTGCGGGTGTCACCTCGCTGACGTTCACCGTGATCGGCGGCGTCGGAGCCGCAGGCTCAGGGCCGACCATCGGGCTCGGCGCAAACAGATTCAGCCCGATCGGCGGAGCCGGTGCCGTAGCCGCGGGGACTCTCGACGTGATACCGGGTGAGATGCTGAGCCTTGTCGTCGGGCAGGGTGGCTCGACCTACCCGGTGGATCCCGCACAGACCGGAGGGCAGGGTTACGGCGACGGCGGGAGTTCCACACTGACGAACACTCCCTATCGTGTCAGCCACGGAGGAGGAGGAGGCGGCGGTTCCGCCATCCTCAGAGGCAAAACTCCGCTCGTTGTTGCGGCAGGTGGAGGAGGAGGCGGAGCGGGCGGCTACCGCAACCTGTCCGCGTCCTTCCAGACCCCTTCCGACGGTGGCCCGGCAGACCGCCCCTCGACGTCGGGCAGGGTGTTGCAACTGCGGTCAGCGCGGACGACCACCGTGAGCTCGGTGTCCGGCAGCACGGGAGGCACCGGCTCCGGCAATCGCCACGCATGGGCAGACGGTCACACGGCATCGGGTCGTGACGGAGCCGACGGCGTGCAGCTGAACATGCCGAGCCATACCGTGCCCGATGTCTCGGTCATCAGCGGCGGCGGAGGCGGCGGTTACTCCGGTGGCGGTTCCGGAGGAGTCGCGTATTACTACCACGTGCCGCCCGAAGGCTACGACTACTACGAGCACGCGTTCATCTCCGCCGGCGGTGCGGGCGGTGCCAGCTACGTCGCGAGCACTGTCTCAGCGACCGTCACGCCGCGCACCGATGTCACCTGGGAGCCGCGTGACGTGCGTCGACCGGGAGCGATCGTGCTGGCTTGGACCTGCTGAGTCCGGCCGAGTCTCTGCACACGCCGGAGTTACCGGCTCTGTCCGCTGGATTCCGGTGATCTCAGAACCAAAACACCGCGGCGAAGCTGCGCCAGAAGCTCACCATCGAGCAGGTGACCGACGAGTTTGGCCTCGACGACTGAGCATCGCCGGCGACTCGTGGTTGCTAGCGAGACGGTACTCCGTACCCGCGCGAAAGTGAACATTCGATGACGGGCCCGGTCTAAGGTTGCGTGTTGAATAGAAGAATCTCAATATAGAAGCATGTCGAATCAAACCTCGCCGATCCCCGTCACCGACGCAACCTTCCAGAGCGAGGTGATCGAGTCGGCCCTCCTGGTCGTCGTCGACATCCGGGCCGCGTGGTGCGAGGCGATCGCGCCGATCCTGAACCAGCTTTCCGAGGAGTACGCAGGGCGGGTGAAGATCGTCAAGCTAGATGCCGATGCGAACCCCGAGACGGCGGCCGCCGCGGGGATGGCCTCGATCCCGACTCTCGGCCTCTACCGGGACGGGGAGCTCGTGGATGTGCTGATCGGCGCGCACTCGAAGCCCATCTACGCGGCAAAGATCGCGGAGCTGCTCGCATGACCGACACCCTGACCCGCACCGCCCCAAAGCGGCTCTCCACACTCGACAAGTGGCTGCCGCTCTGGATCGGCCTCGCAACGGTCGCAGGCCTCCTCCTCGGACGTTTCGTGCCCGCACTTTCCGACGCGCTCTCTGCGATGGAGGTCGGCGGGATCTCGATCCCCATCGGGCTGGGCCTGCTGGTGATGATGTACCCAGTGCTCGCGAAGGTCCGCTACGACAAGGTCGCCGCCGTCACCGGAGACAAGAAGCTCCTCGTCTCCTCGCTCGCGCTGAACTGGCTCGTGGGACCGGCCGTCATGTTCGCGCTCGCGTGGATCTTCCTACCGGATCTGCCCGAGTACCGGACCGGTCTGATCATCGTCGGGCTCGCCCGCTGCATCGCCATGGTCGTGATCTGGAACGATCTCGCCTGCGGTGACCGCGAAGCGACTGCGGTGCTGGTCGCGATCAACTCCGTCTTCCAGGTCGTCATGTTCACAGTGCTGGGTTGGTTCTATCTGACCGTGCTGCCGGGCTGGCTCGGGCTGGACGCGCAAGGGCTGGATATCTCGGTCTGGCAGATCGCGTTGAACGTGCTCGTGTTCCTCGGGGTCCCGCTCGTCGCGGGCTCCGCGTCCCGCTTCATCGGCGAGCGGCACAGGGGGCGCGGCTGGTACGAGGAGAAGTTCCTCCCGAAGATCGGGCCGTGGGCGCTCTCCGGGCTGCTGTTCACGATCGTGCTGCTGTTCGCCCTGCGAGGCAAGCAAGTCACCTCCCACCCGATGGACGTCGCCCGCATCGCACTTCCGCTGCTCGCCTACTTCGCGCTGATGTGGTTCACCGGCATCCTGCTCGGCAAGGCCCTCGGCTTGGGCTATGCACGGTCGACGACACTCGCGTTCACCGCAGCGGGCAACAACTTCGAGCTCGCGATCGCGGTCGCGATCGGCACCTTCGGCGTGGCGTCCGGTCAGGCGCTGGCCGGGGTCGTCGGGCCGCTCATCGAAGTGCCGGTGCTCGTGGGCCTGGTGTACGTCTCACTCTGGGCCGCGAAGGCCTGGTTCGACACCGATCCCTACGCCACCGCCACCCCCACTGAATCGAGGACGTCATGACCGACACCGCCGTCATCTCCAACGCCGACGCATGCGCACCGTCTACGGCGCACGCCATCGGGACCGAGGCCGCGACCACCGTGGCCGGGGCGCTGAAGGCGCTCGCTGACCCGCTGCGGCTGCGGATGCTGTCCGCGATCGCGACCAACCCTCGAGGAGAGTCCTGCGTGTGCGACCTCGCCGACCTCGCCGACGTGTCGCAGCCGACCGTCTCCCACCATCTGAAGGTGCTGAAGGAGACCGGGATGCTGCTGTCCGAGCGGCGGGGCACCTGGGTGTACTACCGCATCGCCCCAGGCAAACAGCGCGCCGTCGCGGCCCTCCTCGACACGTTCGCGCCAGCGGCGATCGCCGATGAGACCGAGGAGGCTCAGGCCAGAGCGGAGGCTCTGCAGCAGATGGACGCCCGGGTGACCCGGCTCGCGGCGGAGCTCGCGGACGAGCTGACCGGGCTGAACCGGGATCTCGTGATCGCGATCGTGCGCGAGTCCTACGCCGGCCTGGTGAGTTCGGCGAAGTTGACGGCGCACATGATCCCGCTGACCGAGCGGTTCGCCCGGCAGCGCCTCGCTGACCTGATCCGGGATCGGACGGCCGGGGTGCCGCAGGTGCTGTTCGTGTGCGTGCAGAACGCGGGCCGCTCGCAGCTCGCCGCCGCGATCGTCAACCGGCTCGCAGGCGGTGCCGTGGTCGCTCGCTCCGCAGGCTCCGCCCCGGCGTCGGACGTGCACCCGTACGTGCGCTCCCTGCTCACCGAGATCGAGGGCGAGCAGGAGGCCGAGACGGCGTTCCCGAAGCCGCTCACCGACGACGCCGTGCGCGCAGCCGACGTGGTGGTCACCATGGGCTGCGGCGACGTCTGCCCGATCATCCCCGGCGTACGGTACGAGGACTGGGCCGTCGGCGACCCCGCCCTTGCCTCCCCGGAAGGGGTCGAAGCGATCCGCCACGACATCGAGGGCCGCGTCCGCGAACTCCTCGCCACTCTCACCGACTGAAAGAAGCGAAACCATGACCGACCAGAAGCCCTCCGTCCTCTTCGTGTGCGTCCACAACGCCGGCCGCTCCCAGATGGCCGCCGGCTGGCTCCGCGAGCTCGCAGGCGACCGCGTCGAGGTCCGCTCGGCAGGGTCGATGCCCGCCGACCAGATCAACCCGGTCGCCGTCGAGGCGATGCGCGAGGAGGGCATCGATATCGCCGCCGAACAGCCGAAGGTGCTCACCACCGAGGCCGTGCAGGACTCCGACGTCGTGATCACCATGGGCTGCGGCGACGCGTGCCCGTTCTTCCCGGGCAAGCGGTACGAGGACTGGAAGCTCGAGGACCCGGCCGGGCAGGGCATCGAATCGGTGCGCCCGATCAGGGACGAGATCAAGGCCCGCGTCGAGGCCCTCCTCGCCGAACTGCTCGTCTGAGGGACTGCGAGCAGCGGAGGGGCAGAGGCCAATGGCGCTGCCCCTCCGCTGTGTTTCCGGGTCCGCGAGCTTACGGCGAACACCGTTGTGCCGTGAGGTGTGACCCAGTCATCGCGTCACCGGTCGTTCTCGCTCTACCGGGATGCGCCTCGCATTGCTGCTTCGATCTGCTCCTGCGTGGGCGCTCCGGCGTACCCGCTTTCCGTCGCGTAGACCCGGCACGCCAGCGAGCGAAGCGGGGCCGTCTGGAACAGATCGACGCCGTCGAGGAGGATCGTGGGCGAGCCTCCGAACTGGGTGCTCGCCGCCTCGGCCTCGGTTCGAATCGTTACCAGCTCTACAGGAACGGCCCCGAGCCCGAGAGCATCCAGCGCCGCGCGTGCGTTGGCTTCGGCAATTGCCGTGTTCGGGCATTCGACGATGTGCAGCAGTTCGACCTTCATGCGGTCTGCTCCTTCCGAGTCCGGGCGGCGCGCAGGCCGTTGAGGATGACGACGACCTCGGCGATCTCGTGCACCAGGACCACGGCGGCGAGGCCCAAGACTCCGAACAGGGCCAGCGGGAGCAGCGCGGTGATGATCAGCAGCGACAGGATGATGTTCTGGTTGATGATGTGCCGTCCGCGTCGGGCATGGTCGAACGCGCGCGGGAGAAGCCGCAGATCGTGACCGGTGAAGGCCACGTCGGCCGACTCGATCGCGGCGTCGGAGCCCGTCGCGCCCATCGCGATCCCGATGTCCGCGGCGGCCAGCGCAGGGGCGTCGTTGATGCCGTCGCCGATCATCGCCACCGGCCACTTCTCACCGAGCTCGGCGATCGCAGCGGCCTTGTCTTCGGGGCGCAGCTCGGCGCGGACGTCATCGATCCCTGCTTGCGCAGCGAGGGCGCGGGCGGTGCGGGCGTTGTCGCCGGTGAGCATGGTCACCCCGATGCCCTGGGTCGCGATGGTGCGCACGACCTCGGGGACCTCCTGTCGCAGCTCGTCGCGGACGCCGATCGCGGCGACCGGGACGCCGCCGCGGTGGACGATCACGACTGTCATGCCCTGCTCCTCCAGCCCCGCGACCCGGTCGCCGAGGAGTCCGGCGTGCAGCCAGCGGGGACTGCCGACCGTGATCCGAGCCCCGTCGAGTTCGCCCTCGATGCCGTGGCCGGCCTGCTCGGTCACGCCCTCCGCCGCAGGGGCATCCGGCGCTGCGGCGGTGATCGCGGCGGCGAGGGGGTGGGTGCTGTGCTGCTCCAGAGCGGCCGCCCACGCCAGCGCCTCCGCCTCGCTCACACCATCCACGGTGAGGACGGCGGCGACGGCGGGCTCGTTGCGGGTGAGGGTGCCGGTCTTGTCGACGGCGACGTGACGGATCACGCCGAACCGCTCGAAGGCGGCACCGGACTTGATGATCACGCCGAACTTGCTCGCCGAGCCGATCGCGGCCACCACAGTCAGCGGGACCGAGATCGCCAGCGCGCACGGTGACGCCGCCACGAGCACGACGAGAGCGCGGATGATCCACAGCTCCGGATCGCCGAGCAGCGAGCCGATCACGGCGACCAGGACGGCGAGGACCAGCACGCCGGGCACCAGGGGTCGGGCGATGCGGTCGGCGAGACGGGCGCGGTCGCCCTTCTCCGCCTGCGCCTGCTCCACGAGCTCGACGATCATGGTCAGCGAGTTGTCCGTGCCTGCCGCGGTCGTTTCGACCTCCAGCGCACCCGCGGTGTTGATCGCGCCTGCGGAGACGGCGTCGCCGGGTTCGACCTCGACCGGGATCGACTCACCGGTGATCGCGGACGTATCCAGGCTGGAGCGTCCCGTGCGGACGATCCCGTCGGTCGCGATCCGCTCGCCCGGCCGCACCAGCATCAACTGACCGACAGCGAGGTCCTTCGCGGCGACCTCGACCGAGGCCACGTCCTGGCGGATGGTCGCGGTCCCGGGGACGAGCTTGAGCAGCGCCCGCAGCCCGCCGCGGGCACGGTCCATCGCCTTGTCCTCCAGCGCCTCGGCGATCGAGTACAGGAACGCCAGCGCCGCGGCCTCCTCGACGTAGCCGAGGATCACCGCGCCGACCGCGCTGATGGTCATCAGCAGCCCGATGCCGAGCTTGCCCTTGAACAGCTTCCGGATCGCGCCCGGCGTGAACGTCGACGCGCCCAGCAGCAGACCGATCCAGAACATCACTAGCGCCGGGATCTCCATCCCGGACCACTCCAGGGCCAGGCCGGTGAGGAACGCGACGCCGGAGAAGACCGGGACCATGATCCCGCGGTCCCGCCACCAGGGGCGCTCCGCCTCCTCGGCTTCTTCGGCGTCCACGGTCTCGGGCTCGTCGTGCTCGCAGCCGCACGCCGCGCTCACTCGCCCGCTCCCGTCCCGCAGCAGCCCGGCACCGTGCACGAAGCGTCCACGCATGGCGCGTGCTCGTCCACCGCGAGTGTCACGTCCACCAAAGCGGTCAGCGCCGCCGCCAGGTGCGGGTCCGCGATCTCGTAGCGCGTCTGCCGCCCCTCGGGCTCGGCGACCACGATCCCGCAGTCCCGCAGACAGGTCAGGTGGTTCGAGACGTTCGAGCGGGTCAGCTCCAGCTCGCGCGAGAGCACGGCGGGGTAGCTCGGGCCGCCCAGCAGGGTCATCAGGATCCGGGAGCGCGTCGGGTCCGCCATCGCCCGGCCGAGCCGGTTCATGACGTCGAGGCGTGAAGCAATAGTCAGCACACACTGATTATACAGCGCATGCTGACTATTTGGGTATCAGCGGATCAGGGGTGCTGCCCCCAGCTGAAGGAGCTGCGGCGCTGGGGCGCAGCAGCACCCGGCTGCGGACTGCTCGTCGGGCGCGTCGAAGAGGCCGGAGCCGCCGCACACGCCGGTGTCCGGCAGGAGGAGGTCCACGCGCTCGGCGGCCTCGCGGTCCCCGGCGATCGCGGCGACGACGCTGCGCACCTGCTCGAAGCCGGTCAGGGCGAGAAACGTCGGCGCACGGCCGTAGGACTTCGCGCCCACGATGTAGAAGCCCGGCTCGGGCTGCTCGAGGTCGGCCGCGCCGGTGGCCCGGACGGAACCGCAGGAGTGCACGTTCGGATCCACCTCCGCCGCGATCCTCGACGGGGCCTGCAGGCGCATGTCGAGGTCGAGACGGATCTCGGAGAGGAAGGACAGGTCGGGACGGAAGCCGGTGGCGACGAAGACCCGAGCGGCAGGCTCGAGGCGGCGGCCGTCCTCGGCGACCAGCACCGCCTGGCCGCCGTCGATGACGACCTGTTCAGTGCGGAACCCGGTCACGAGGTCCACGAGGCCTTCCTCGACGGCCTTCTTCGCACGCTGGCCCAGCGCGCCGCGCTCGGGCA
>JBASAE010000047.1:0-7996 GCA_049654285.1 Microbacterium sp. | reverse complement strand
GACCCAGCTCGGCGACTGGGCCGGCGGCTCCGGCCAGGCCGGCTGGCTCGAGGGGCAGCCGCGAGACATGATCGTCACGGTGCTCGACGGCATCCGCGCTCACGTGCCGGCGGAGTGGTCCGTCACTCACGCACGCGGCGCCGAGATCCTCGAGCTCGTGCCCGATCCGGCCGGAACCCACTTCCCCGACGGTCAACCGCGGCCGCCGCTGGTCGTTCCGGCCGAGCCCGATGAGCGGCAGATCGCGGATGCCGTGGCCGCCGCCTCCGGCGCGGACTACGTCGTGGCGGTGGTGGGCGACCGCATCGAGCTGGTCGGCGAGGGCCGCTCGACAGCGACGCTGGAACTGATCGGCGGGCAGAACGCCCTGCTGGACGCCCTGATCGCGACCGGCACGCCGGTGATCGTGGTGCTGCTGGCGTCCAAGCCGCTCGTGCTGCCGGCATCCGTGTCGCAGGCCGCCGCGGTGGTCTGGGCGGCCAGCCCCGGCATGCAGGGCGGCCGGGCCGTCGCGGAGCTGCTGCTGGGGCTGATCGAGCCCCAGGGCCGGCTGCCGATCTCGTTCGCTGTGCACGCCGGCCAGCAGCCGACGTACTACAACCAGATCCGCGGTCAGCACGGCGACCGGTACGCCGACCTCACGCAGGCACCGGCCTGGGCCTTCGGCGAGGGCCTGTCGTACACCTGGGTCGAGTACGAGGACCTGACGGTGGACGCCGCCGAGGTGACACCCGACGGGATCCTCGGCGCCGGGATCACGCTGCGCAACGTCGGCGAGCGGCCGGTGCGCGAGACGGTGCAGGTCTACGTCAGCGATCTGGTCACCTCGGCGAGCTGGGCCGATCAGGAGCTCAAGACGTTCCGTCAGGTCGATCTGGAACCCGGCGAGTGGCAGCGCATCCGCATCGAGCTGCCGGTGGCGGACTGCGCGATCGTCGACGCCTCGGGCTCCCGCGTCGTCGAGCCCGGCGAGTTCGAGCTGCGCGTCGCCCGCTCCAGCCGCGACCCCGAGACCCGGCGCGCGAGGTTCACGGTCGCCTGACCGCGCCCGGGATGCCGTGCAGCGGAACCCCGTAACCTCGGACGGCCGTCACCTGACCTTCTTGATCGGGAAGACCACCAGCGCGCCGATGAGGCAGGCGATGCCGCAGATCGTGAACCACAATCCGTAGTTGTTGCCCGTCTCGTCGCCGACGTAGACCAGGATCGCGCCGATCATCGGGGCGAAGGTCTGCGGCAGGGCGTTGGCGATGTTGAACACGCCGAGGTCCTTGCCGGAGTCGTCGGGGTTCGGCAGCACGTCCATCACGAGCGCCATGTCGACGCCGACGTACATGCCGTAGGCGATCCCGAGGATGAGCTCCATCACGAAGAACATCGGCACGCTGTCGACGAAGATCAGCGCGACGGTGCCCACCGCGTACAGTGCCGTCGAGCTCCAGACGAAGACCTTCCGCCTGCCGATCCGATCGGAGAGCCAGCCGCAGAAGTAGCTGACCGGCACGAGCGCCAGGGTGTAGATGAGCACGCTGGTCGAGATGACACCGGCGATGTCCTCCTTGGGCACCCCGACATGCACCTGCAGGTAGAAGAACCGGAAGGCGCTGAACCCGAAGCTCGCGAACATGATGAGGAAGCGCGACCACCATGCGAGGGCGTAGTCCGGATTCCGCTTCGGGCTCACCCAGAACGACTGGACCAGCTCGAAGAAGGTCATCCGCGGAGGCCGCTCGGGGAGCACCTGGTCCGGGAGCACGAAGGCGAAGACCACCATCACGGCGATCGCGAAGACCGACGGCACGACGAACATCACGAACATCTGGTGCTGGAACCACTGCGCGACGTACGTGCCACCCAGGATGCCGACGTTCTGCGCGATCATCAGCGCCGAGCCCACCTTGCCGCGGGAGAACTTCGGAACGTGATCCGCCATCGTCGCCACGAACGGCGCGAGCGTCATGTTCGCGCCCAGCTGCGCGATCGCCCAGCCGACCGTCGCCATGAAGAGGTTCACGCCGAGCGCCATCACGACGAAGCCCAGCGTCATGACGATCGTGCCGAGCACGATCCAGATCCGGCGGCGACCCCACCGGGAGGTCGTGCGGTCGGACCACTTGCCGAAGACGACGTTCGCCACCGTCGCGAAGAGCGCGCCCACGCCGCCGAGAACGCCGGCGGCGGCGGTCGCACCGTTCTCGGGGAGCGCGCCCCTCTCGATCAGGTCGTTGATCTTCAGCCCGACACCGACGATCGCGGGTCCCAGCAACGCGATGAAGAACACCAGTTGAGCGACGACCAGCCAGAACACATAGCTCTTCGGCGCTGGCTCGGTCGGCTCGTCGAACCACTGGTGCTGTCGTGCCATCGCCGTCGCGGCGGTCATCCCTGAGGGCTGGCCCGCGGCCGACCCACTGACGGTACTCATACCTGCCTCCTTCGGGACGGGGCCGCCGCGATCGAACGTCCTCGACCGGTCGACACCCTTGTCGATCCAAAACCTATCCAGCTAAGGTTTCTCGCACAAGGGTTGATCTTCACGACGCCCCTCGCAAGCATGAGTCCGGAGGAACCCATGACCGATTCCGCGCTTCGCGCCGCAGACCTGACCCTGGAGGAGAAGGCCGCGCTCACCAGCGGCCAGGACTTCTGGACCACCAAGCCGATCGCACGCGTCGGCATCCCCTCGATCATGCTCACCGACGGGCCGCACGGCCTGCGCAAGCAGACCGGGGGGAACGACCACCTGGGCCTGGCCGGCAGCGTGCCCGCGACCTGCTTCCCGCCCGCGGTCGGGCTCAGCGCCACCTTCGACCCCGAGCTCGCCGAGCGCGTCGGCACGGCGCTGGGGATCGAGTCCGCGATCGAGGACGTCGCGGTCATCCTCGGTCCGGGCATCAACATCAAGCGCTCCCCGCTGTGCGGTCGCAACTTCGAGTACATGTCCGAGGATCCGATCGTCTCGGGCGTCATGGGCGCCGGGCTGGTCCGCGGCATCCAGTCGCAGGGCGTCGGCGCCTCCCTCAAGCACTTCGCCGCGAACAACCAGGAGACCGACCGGCTGCGCGTCTCCAGCGACGTCGACCCGCGTCCGCTGCGCGAGATCTACCTGCGCGGGTTCCAGCGGGTCGTCGAGGATGCCCAGCCGTGGACCGTGATGTGCTCGTACAACCGCATCAACGGCGTGTACGCCTCGGAGGATCCATGGCTGCTCACGCAGGTGCTGCGCGAGGAATGGGGCTTCGAGGGAATCGTCGTCTCGGACTGGGGAGCGGTGAACCACCGGGTCGCCGGGATCCTCGCCGGGATGGACCTGGAGATGCCGTCCTCCGGCGGCCGGACGGATGCCGAGATCGTCGCCGCCGTGCGCGAGGAGCGCCTCGACGAGCTGTGCCTCGACGCGGTCGCCGACCGGCTCATCGACCTCGCCCGCAAGGCCGAGGCCCGTCCCGCCGCCGCTGGTCCGCTCGACGTCGACGAGCACCATGCCCTCGCCCGCGAGGTCGCCGGGCGGGCGATCGTGCTGCTGAAGAACGAGGGCGACCTCCTGCCGCTCGCGAAGGACGCCCGGATCGCCGTGATCGGCGAGTTCGCTCGCACCCCGCGCTATCAGGGCGCCGGGTCCTCCCAGATCAACCCGACCCGCATCGACACCGCGCTCGACGCGATCCGCGCGGTGTCCGGCGGTGACGTGCCGTTCGCACCCGGGTTCGATGTCACGCCCGCGGGCGCTGCCTCGGAGGAGGCGCAGCGGATGCAGGACGAGGCGGTCGCCGTGGCATCCGCCGCCGACACCGTCGTGCTGTTCCTCGGCGTGCCCTCGCACGGCGAGTCGGAGGGCTACGACCGCGAGGACATCGACCTGCCCGCCGAACAGCTCGCCCTTCTGGACGCCGTGGTCGCCGCGAACCCGAACCTGGTGGTCGTGCTCTCGAACGGCGGCGTGGTGTCGATCCCGTTCGCGCGCAAGGTGCCGGCGATCGTCGAGGCCTGGCTGCTCGGCCAGGCGGGCGGATCGGCCACCGCCGACGTGCTGTTCGGCGACGTGAACCCCTCGGGCCGGCTGGCCGAGACCATCCCGCAGCGCCTCGAGGACACCCCCGCCTTCGGCACGTTCCCCGGCGAGCACGGGCACGTGCGCTACGGCGAGGGGCTGCTGGTGGGCTACCGCTGGTATGACGAGAAGCAGCTCGCGGTGCGGTATCCGTTCGGGCACGGCCTGTCCTACACGACGTTCTCCTACGGAGCCGCGCGCGCGGCGGTCGTGGACGGCGGCGACGTCGAGGTCACCGTGCCGATCACGAACACCGGTTCGCGGGCGGGTCGCGAGGTCGTGCAGGCGTACACGTCGCTGCCCGGGTCGGGGGTGCAGCGGGCGCCGCGCGAGCTGAAGGCGTTCGCGTCGGTGCCCGTCGAACCGGGTGCGACGACGGACGTCGTGCTGCGGATCCGCCGCGCGGACCTCGCCTACTGGGATGTGCGGGTGGACCGTTGGATCGTCGAGGGCGGCGAGTACGTGATCGAGGTGGGCGCCTCCAGCCGCGACCTGCGGGCGACGGCATCCGTCGCGCTGGACGGCGACGAGGTCGTGCTCCCCGTGTCGCTGGACTCCTCGTTCGACGAGCTGCTGGCCGACCCCGTGGTCGGGACCGAGCTGCACGAGATCATCGTCGCGAGGTTCGACACGGTCGAGAACGACATGCTGAAGATGCTCGGCAACTTCCCGGTCGGCCGGCTCGACGGGTTCCCGCTGCCGCGCTCCGAGATGGTCGCCCTGGTCGAGAAGGCCCGGCGGGGGTAGCAGGAGCGGGGCACGGCGGCGGTGCTCGCGCGCCGCCGCCGAAGTGCGGCAGGATGGTCCGGTGACCGATGATCTGACCCGCCTGCGTTCCCTGCTCGCCGACGAGGCCCCGCTGAACTGGGTGCTCACCGGCGACTCGATCACACACGGCCTCGTGCACACCCGGGGCGCCCGAAGCTACGCGGATCACCTGCACGAGCTGATCCGCGGCGACCTCTTCCGCGCGCAGGACGCCGTGATCAACACCGCGATCAGCGGCTGGCGCGTCAGACAGCTGCTCGACGACTTCGACCGGCGCGTCGCCACCTGGCGCCCGCACGTCGTGACGCTGATGATCGGCACGAACGACTGCTCGACCGCCGACGGGTCCCCGATCGTCGAGCCCGGGGAGTTCGCGGAGTCCGTCACGGAGTTCGTCGGACGGGTCCGCGACCTCGGCGCGATCCCCGTGCTGCTCACGCAGTCCGCCGTCGACGTGCTGCACGCCCCCGAGCGCGCCCGCATCGCGGAGTTCGCGCAGGCCGTCCGCGACGTGTCCGCCGCACAGGGCACGATCCTCGTCGACCTCTTCGCCCGGTTCGCCGAGCTGGGCGCGGACCAGGTCTCCGGCATCCCCTGGGACCTGATGAACGACCCGTTCCACCCCAACGCCTCCGGTCACGCCGCGATCGCCCTCGAGCTCGCCGAGGCGCTCGGCCTGGGCGCGGCGGGTTCGCCGGCGCTGACCGATCTCCGCGCCCGGGGACACCTCGTCCGGTGATCCCCTTCGGGCACGGCAGGATGGAGGCATGAGCGCATCCGTTCCGCCGATCGTCGTGATGGGGGTCTCGGCCGTGGGCAAGACCACGGTCGGCCAGGAGATCGCCCGGCTCTGCGGGGGCCGGTTCCTCGACGCCGACGATCTGCACCCCGCCGAGAACGTGGCGAAGATGAGCGCGGGCATCCCGCTCGACGACGCCGACCGCTGGCCCTGGCTCGACCGGGTCGGCGACGCGCTCGCACCCGGCACGGTCATGGCCTGCTCCGCCCTCAAGCGCGCCTACCGCGACGTGCTGCGCCGGCACGCCCCCGAGACGTTCTTCGTGCACCTGCACGCCGACGCCGCGCACCTGCTCGCCCAGGCGTCGGGCCGCGAGGGGCACTTCATGCCGCCGGCGCTGCTGCAGTCGCAGCTCGACGCCCTCGAACCGCTCGGCGCGGACGAGAACGGCATCGTGATCACGGTGGACGCCACCCCGGACCGGCTTGCGGAGCGGGCGCTCGGCGCGGTGCGCAACGCCTCCGAGGGGTGAACGAGAGCGCGGCGACGGAGACGAGGCCCGATGCGGGTTCCCCGGCGCTCCGCCACTCGCGGGAGGGGCGGCGTAGCGTAGAGGCATGCGCATCGACCTGAGCGGCAAGACCGCGCTCGTGACCGGATCGACCCAGGGGATCGGACAGGCGATCGCGGCCGCGCTCGCGGATGCCGGCGCCCGCGTCGCGATCAACGGCCGCACCGCCTCGAAGGTCGCGACGGCGATCGACGAGCTGGCCTCCGCCGGACGTTCCTTCATCGCCGCGCCCGGCGACGTGACGACCGAGGAGGGCGCGGCCGCCGTGCTCTCCGCTGCGGGCCCCGTCGACGTGCTGGTCAACAACCTCGGTATCTTCGGCGCCGCCGATCCGCTCGACATCGACGACGCGGAGTGGCGCCGCTACTTCGACGTGAACGTGCTCGCCGCCGTGCGGCTGATCCGCGAGACGCTGCCGGGCATGATCGGGCGCGGCTGGGGCCGCATCCTCGACATCGCCAGCGACTCGGCGATCGTGATCCCCGCCGAGATGATCCACTACGGCATGTCGAAGACCGCGCTGCTGGCCGTCTCGCGCGGCTTCGCGAAGGCCGCGGCCGGCACCGGCGTCACCGTGAACTCGGTGCTCGCCGGCCCCACGCACACCGGCGGGGTCGAGGACTTCGTCTACCAGCTCGTCGACCCGACGCTCCCCTGGGACGAGGCGCAGCGCGAGTTCATGAGGCTGCACCGGCCGCAGTCGCTGCTGCAGCGGCTCATCGAGCCCGAGGAGATCGCGAACATGGTCGCGTATCTGGCGTCCCCGTTGGCATCGGCCACCACGGGCGCCGCCGTGCGCGTCGACGGCGGGTACGTCGACTCGATCGTGCCGTAGCCACGCACGCCGAGACCCCCTCTGATCCGCGTGTTCCAGAGGGGGTCTCGGCGGTGGTGACGGTTCGCCGGAGCGGATCAGGCGGTCAGGCCGTCGACCCACTCCTGGTTCTCAGCGATCCAGGCCTTGACGATGTCGGTGTAGTCCGAGACGTCCTCCTGGCCGGAGTTGTACATCGCGTTCTCCAGCGAGAACAGCACCTCGGAGTCCATCCTGAAGTTCGAGAGCCAGTCGAACACCTCGGGAGCCTTCTTCTCCAGGCCGGTCGACGCGATCGTGTGGATCGTCTCGGCGGCGCCGAGCGCCTCCTTCGGGTCGGCCAGGTCCTTGATGTCGAAGGCGTCGTAGGCCCAGTGCGGACGCCACAGCGTGACGGCCACGTTCTCACCGGCATCGAGCTTCGACTGCAGCTCGGCGAGCATCGCCGGCGTCGACGAGGTGATGAAGTCCATCTTCTCCAGACCGTAGTCGGGGATGACGTTCTCCTCCGTGGCCTTCGTGAGGCCGGCGCCGGGCTCGATGCCGATCAGGCGGTTGCCGAACTCGTCGGCCTTCGCCGCGAGGTCCTCGAGCGAGTCGACCGGGGCGTCCGCGTTCACCGCGATCGTCAGCTTGGCGTCCTCGTTCCAGGCGCCGAGGTCGACGATGTCGTCGCCGAACTCCTCGAAGTACGACTTGTGCGTGAACGGCAGCCAGCCGTCGAGGGCGATGTCGTAGGAGCCGTCGGCCACGCCCGAGAAGACCGGGCCCGCGTCGGCGTACTCCAGCTTCACGGTGTAGCCCTTGTCCTCGAGCACCGACTTCCAGATGTACGAGGCGGCCTCGCCCTCGGGCCAGCCGTTGAAGACGCCGATCGTGATGTCCTTCGACTCACCGGATCCACCGCCCTCGTCGCCGCCGCCGGGCGTGCTGCCGCCCGCGCATCCGGCCAGTGCCAGTGCCGCGACCGACCCGATCGCGAGAGCGCTGAAGAGCTTGCGCTTGTTCATGTCGTTCCTTTCCTCCCGTGTGCTGTGTCACGGTTGTTGGGGA
>JBASAE010000046.1:0-2581 GCA_049654285.1 Microbacterium sp. | reverse complement strand
GCCTACATCGAGGCGAACGGCGACGCCGCGCCGTTCGGCGCCGTCCGTCCGGGCTTCGAGGCGCTGCCCGACGCCGAGCGACGTGCGCGCGCCGCCGCGCTCGCACCCACGATCCGCGGCATCGCGTCGACCGACAAGCCGATGCTCGGACACTTCACCGACGCCGAGGTCGTCACCGACTTCCTGGCGTCCGAGAAGGCTCCCGCCCTCGCCGCGCTCGGCACGAGCTGCCCCGACCACTTCCTGCGCACGAAGGTCAAGCCCCTCATCCTCGACCTGCCCGCGACGGCATCCGTCTCAGAGCAGATCGCCCGTCTGCACGAGCTGCACGCGGAGTACCGCGCCGACTACCAGGCCTACTACGACGCCCACGCGACCTCCGACTCCCCCGCCATCCGCGGCGCGGACCCGCTGATCGTCCTGGTCCCCGGCGTGGGCATGTTCTCCTATGGGGCGAACAAGCAGACCGCCCGGGTCGCCGGCGAGTTCTACGTCAACGCGATAGACGTCATGCGCGGCGCCGAGGCGCTCTCGACCTACGCCCCCATCTCCGACGCCGAGAAGTTCCGCATCGAGTACTGGGCGCTCGAAGAGGCCAAGCTGCAGCGGATGCCGAAGCCCGCGACCCATCAGGGCCGCGTCGCGTTCGTCACGGGCGCCGCATCCGGGATCGGCAAGGCCATCGCCACCCGCCTCGCCGCGGAGGGTGCGTGCGTCGTGGTCGCCGATCTCGACCTCGGGAAGGCCCAGGAGGCCGCGGCGGAGCTCGGCGACGCGGACGTCGCGATCGGCGTCGCCGTGAACGTCGCCGATGCGGATGCCGTGCAGGCGGCGATCGACGAGGGGGTGCTCGCCTTCGGCGGAGTCGACCTCGTCGTCAACAACGCCGGGCTGTCGATCGCCCGTTCCCTTCTGGACACCACTGAGGCAGACTGGGATCTCCTGCACGATGTGATGTCGAAAGGCTCGTTCCTGGTGTCGAAGACGGCGGCGAAGGTCCTCATCGACCAGAGGCTCGGTGGTGACATCATCTACATCTCATCGAAGAACTCGGTCTTCGCCGGCCCGAACAACATCGCCTACTCCGCGACCAAGGCCGACCAGGCCCACCAGGTGCGGCTGCTGGCCGTCGAGCTCGGCGAACACGGCGTCCGCGTCAACGGCATCAATCCCGACGGGGTGGTCCGCGGCTCGGGAATCTTCGCCTCCGGCTGGGGCGCGAACCGCGCCGCGACCTACGGTGTCAAAGAGGAGGATCTCGGGCAGTACTACGCCAACCGCACCATCCTCAAGCGCGAGGTCGTGCCCGAGAACGTGGCCGACGCGGTCTATGTGCTGACCGGCCCCGAGCTCAGCCGCACCACGGGCCTGCACATCCCCGTCGACTCCGGCGTCGCCGCAGCCTTCCTGCGATGACGCTCGAATCCGCACGCCCCCGCCGAGACGGGGGCGGAGCCCCGCAGTCTCGGCGGGGGCGTGCCGTCTCGGGGCGAGGATGCGTGCGATGACCGCCCCCCGTGCCTTCGCCGCCGTCGACCTCGGCGCGACGAGCGGCCGCGTGATGATCGGCCGCGTCGGGAACGAGACGCTCACCCTCGAGCAGGTCGCGCGGTTCCCGAACGGCCCGGTGTCCCGCGATGACGGTCTGCACTGGGACTTCGACGCACTGCTCGCCCACGTCATCGACGGCCTCGCGGAGGCGATGCGCCACGAGCCCGCGATCGAGAGCATCGGCATCGACTCCTGGGCCGTCGACTACGGGCTGCTCGGCGACGGGAGACTGCTCGCCGAGCCCTTCCACTATCGCGACGAGCGTCACGAGCGGGGCGTCGACGCCGTCCACGCGCGGATCGCACCCGACGAGCTGTACGCCCGCAACGGGCTGCAGGTGCTGTCCTTCAACACCCTGTACCAGCTCTCCGGCGACGGGCGCTCATCCGAGGCGGACACCGCACTGCTCATCCCCGACCTCGTCGCCCATCTGCTCACCGGAGCCCGCGTCGCCGAGCGGACGAACGCGTCGACGACCGGCCTGCTCGACGCCCGCAGCCGGGAGTGGGACCTCGACCTCGTGCAGCGGATCGGCCTCCCTCCCCGCCTCCTGCCACCACTGGTCGATCCCGGGACCACGACCGGCCGGCTGACCGCCCCCATCGCGCGGAGGATCGGCGCCGACCTGCCGGTCGTCGCGGTCGGATCGCACGACACGGCATCCGCGGTCGTCGCCGCCCCGCTCTCCACGCCCGACGCAGCATACATCTCGTGCGGCACCTGGGGGCTGGTCGGCGCGGAGCTCACCGAACCCGTGCTGACCGAGGCGGCGCGCGCGGCGAACTTCACCAACGAGCTGGGCGTCGACGGTCGCACCCGCTTCCTGCGCAACATCACGGGGCTGTGGCTGCTCAACGAGACGGTCCGCGAGTGGCAGCTGCAGGATGGTGCGCCGATCGATCTGCCCGCGCTGCTGGATGCCGCGGCCGCCGTGCCCTCCGGCACGGCCCCGCTGTTCGACGCCGACGATCCGTCGCTGTCGATCCCGGGCGGGATGCCGGAGCGCATCGCCGCCGTGCTGCGCGCGTCC
>JBASAE010000045.1:0-4088 GCA_049654285.1 Microbacterium sp. | reverse complement strand
GTCGCGCTGCTCGACCTGGAGACGATCCGGCTGCACGCCCCGCTGGAAGAGCTGCAGGCGACGGATGCCGCGCGTACGATCGTGCGCGACGCCGCCGCCGACTTCCACCTCGCCGGTGCGCGGCAGGCGGTCGCCCCCGCGGTCGTGGCGCTGCGCTCGCACATCTTCGGGCTGCTCGAGGCCGAGATCGAACGCGCCCGCCGGCGGGGCGATGAGGCCGGGCTCGTGGAACAGGCGATGCGCCACCTCGCCGGTGTGCTGCTGCACACGCCGACGGCCCGCGCGCACGAGCTCGCCGACGCCGGCCGGGCCGAGGAGTTCGCCGCCGCCCTGGAGACCCTCTACGGCCTGGCGCCCGAGCCCCCGGCGTCCCCGGCATCCGCGACGGCCTGACCGCGGGCTCCTCCCGCCGGCCTGCGCATCTCCCGCGGAGGATCCCCGCGATCCGGTCCGCGCGAAGCAGGCATCCCCACGCGGAGCCACGGCACGGCGCGTGCGGGATGCCCACGGCCGGGCCAGACTGGACGCATGGCGCTGGACATCACCGGGGACGAGACCGCCGGCTCCCCGCCAGGAGGCGCGATGGCTCAGGAGTTCTACTCGGACGCGGGACTGGCAGCGGAGATCGCCGCCGTCGACGGCGAGCCGCACGTGTACCTGGTCGAACCGATCGGCGAGTTCGAGGACGACCCCAACGTGACCGACAAGAAGTTCCCGGTAACCCGACCCGCTCCTACCGGACCCGCGAGCCGCTGCGTGTGGTCGAGGAGGTCCACGACTGGACGCGTCTCGCGCCCGAGGCGCTGCGGTCCTGGCGCGAGCGGATCGCCGAGATCCACGAGAATCGCGGCGAGATCATCAACTAGAGCGTCTCATCGTAGTCATCGCGGTTCGCGATGATCTCACCCTGATGAGTGGAGGCCCATTCGGCGACCGCCAGCACGGGGACGGCGAGACTCTTGCCGAGCGGAGTCGAGCTGTACTCGACGCGCGGGGGGATCTCGGCGAACATCTCGCGAGCGACCAGACCATCGCGCTCGAGCTGGCGCAGTGTGTGGGTCAGCATGCGGGCCGAGATGCCCGGGGTCATCTGCTTCAGCTCGGTGAATCGCCGCGGTCCCTCGTGCAGCATGCCGATCAGCATCATGCTCCACTTGTCGCCGATGCGCGACAGGATCGAGCGGAACACCTCCGCCCCGTCCGGATCGTGGCCGCACATCTGGTGCATCCGCGGCTCGTCGACGATCGCGGCCCCGCCCTCATCAGTCATCCGATGCTCCTCCTCCGCGCCCATTGGTCACATGCATGTGACTCGGTGACATTGCTTTCCCTGCCACCCCATCGGAGATACTTACTCATCGTACATCAGTTACGAACAGTAACTATGAAAGGCTCTCCCACTCACATGCTCGCTCTCACGATCATCGTCTGGACGCTCTCCGCGCTGCTCGCCCTGCTGAACCTCATGGCCGGCGGCATGAAGATCGTTCAGCCGCACGGCGGCACGAAGCCCATGCCGACCCTGCTCGACTACACCGCCACCCAGGTGCGCTGGATCGGCGTCGCCGAGGTCGCCGCCGCGATCGGCCTGATCCTGCCGGTGCTCACCGGCACCCTGACCTTCCTCACCCCGCTCGCCGCGCTGGGCATCGCGATCGTCCAGTTCCTCGCGATCTTCGCGCACCGCAAGCACAGCGAGCCATTCATCCCCAACCTGGTGATGATGCTCGTCGCCCTCGCCATCATCGTGCTGCGTCTGATCGGAGCATGAGCACGATGACCGAGACGACCACGACCACCGCGACGCCGAAGCGCACGAAGGACGGAACCGGAGTGATCTGGCTGCTGCTCGGAGCGGCGTTCGCGACCATGCTCAACGAGACCGTGATGAGCGTCGCCCTGCCGCACCTCGTCGCCGACCTCGACATCACGCTGTCCGTCGCACAGTGGACGACGACCGCGTTCATGCTCACCATGGCCGTCGTCATCCCCACCACCGGGTGGGTGCTGCAGCGGTTCAGCACCAGGCAGGTGTTCCTGTTCGCGATAATCGCGTTCACGGTCGGAACTCTGATCGGCGCTCTGGCGCCGGACTTCTCGGTGCTGCTGTTCGCCCGCGTCGTGCAGGCCGTCGGCACCGCGATGATGATGCCGTTGCTGATGACCACGATCATGAACGTCGTGCCCGCGCACGAGCGCGGCCGGTTCATGGGCCGCATCACGATCGTGATGGCCGTCGCTCCCGCGCTCGGGCCGGCGCTGTCGGGATTCATCCTCAGCGCGCTGTCGTGGCACTTCCTGTTCTGGACGATCCTTCCCGTCGCGATCATCATGGCCGTCGTCGGTGCGCTCCTGCTGAAGAACGTCGGCGAACGCAGCAGAACCCCGCTCGACGTTCCGTCTCTGCCGCTGGCCGCGATCGGGTTCGGTGGGCTCGTCTACGGCATCAGCACCGTGAGCGGCGGCCCCGACGCCCCGGTCACGGCGGGCATCGTCGCGCTGCTGCTCGGCGTGATCGGACTGGCGCTGTTCGTCTGGCGCCAGATCGTGCTGCAGCGCACCGAGCGCGCGCTGCTCGACCTGCGCACGTTCCGCTCGCGCTCGTTCTCGCTGGCGACCGGCCTCATCGTCGTGATGATGGCGGCGATGTTCGGCGCGATCATCCTGCTGCCGCTCTACCTGCAGAACGTTCTGCAGGTCGACGCGGCGACCACCGGCCTGCTGCTCCTTCCTGGTGGGCTCGTCATGGGTGTCGTCGCGCCGCTCGTCGGCCGGCTGTTCGACCGGTACGGCCCGCGCCCCCTGGTGATCCCCGGGGCGATCACCGCCTCAACCGTGCTCTGGGCGATGACCCTCGTAGATGAACACACCCCACCCGTGATCGCGGCGCTGGCGCTGGTGGGCGTCTCGCTCGGAGTGTCGTTCATGATGACCCCGCTGATGACCTCGGCGCTGGGCTCGCTCGGCCCGCGACTGTACTCGCACGGCTCGGCGATCGTCGGCACCGTGCAGCAGGTGGCCGGGGCGATCGGAACCGCGCTGTTCGTCAGCGTGCTGGCGATCGGCACCGCACAGGCGGCGGGCTCGGGAGCGGGCGACATCACGGCGCAGGCGCAGGGCGTTTCGTTCGCATTCACGGTCGGAGCGGCGCTGTCGCTGATCGCCGTCGTCGGCAGCTTCTTCGTCCGGGGGCCCGCACCGGCGGCATCCGCCCCCGCCGGAGCAGCGCTCGCCTCCTGAGCGCGTGCGCTTCGCGCGGACGGATGCGGTCACGCCGTTCGCGCGAAGCGGCACATCTCCGCGTCAGGCTGCCGGCTCGAGCGTGGTGACGGCACGGCGCGCGATTCGTGTCGGTGGTTCGGCGCGGCTCGGTCGCATCGCGAGGCGGTCGAGCTCTCGCAGCAGGCAGCGACACATGCGTCAGCATGCATCGCCGACGGAGGCACCGTTCCCAGACCTCCGCTCGGGTGCGAGACTGTCCCCATGGCCCTTCACATCACCGGAGACACCGCCGCAGACGCCCTGCTGACCGACAACCCGCTGGCGCTGCTGGTGGGGATGCTGCTCGACCAGCAGGTGCCGATGGAGACCGCTTTCTCCGGTCCGCTCAAGATTGCGCAGCGCACTGGTGCGGAGGACGCCGCGGCGATCGCCGGCATGGCTCCGGACGACTTCCTGGAGGCGTTCCGCCAGGCCCCCGCCGTGCACCGGTTCCCCGGTTCGATGGCGACACGGGTGCAGACGCTCTGCCAGACGCTCGTCGACGACTGGGACGGCGAGGCCTCGGCGCTCTGGACCCGGGGTGACCCCGACGGCGCCGAGGTGCTGCGTCGTCTGATGTCGCTGCCCGGCTTCGGTGAGCAGAAGGCGAAGATCTTCCTCGCCCTCCTGGGCAAGCAGTACGGGTTCACCGGCGAGGGCTGGCGCGAGGCATCCGCACCTTACGGCGATCCCGGCTCGTTCCGCAGCGTCGCCGACATCGTCTCGCCGGAGAGCCTCGCGAAGGTGCGCGAGCACAAGAAGGCGATGAAGCTGGCGGCGAAGGCCTCGCGGTGAAGCCGACCGGAACGGACGTCGCAGGGCTGATC
>JBASAE010000044.1:0-2743 GCA_049654285.1 Microbacterium sp. | reverse complement strand
GGCATAGTGTCACACGATAGCAGGGACTGATCCCGTGAATCTGCGCAACATGCTCAACGCGAACGAAGATGCTTGAGCGTCGTGTCAAACGGACGTAGCCTTCGAGGAGAGGCCGGCGCAGGTGCCGGCTGACGTGAATGCCTCACGAGGGCCCTCGCGAAGGAGGACGCAGATGTCACCGCACACCAGTCCGATCGTCGAATCCGACCTCGACGTCGCCGAACGGATCATCGCCGCCGACGGCACCCGGGTGCCGAATTCGCGGCTGGACCCCTATGTCGCCGACGTGGATGCCGCGGCCCTCCGCGCGCTGCATCGCGAGATGGTGGTCCTGCGCCGGATCGACGCCGAGGGCGTCGCCCTGCAGCGCCAGGGACAGCTCGGTCTCTGGGCACCGTGCAACGGGCAGGAGGCCGCGCAGATCGGCACCGCCCGGGGCCTCTCCCCGCAGGACTTCGTCTTCCCCAGCTATCGCGAGACCGGCATCCTGCTGGCCCGCGGCGCGCGTCCGGCCGACTTCGTCCGCGTGTGGCGCGGCGAGGAGGGCGCGGCCGTCGATCCGGCCGAGCTGCGCGTCGCGCCGCTGCAGATCATCATCGGCGCGCAGACGCTGCACGCCGTGGGCTACGGCATCGGCATCCTGCACGACGGCGCCGACGAGGTGGCCGTCACCTACTTCGGCGACGGAGCCACCAGCCAGGGCGACGTCAACGAGGCGATGGTGTTCGCCGCGTCGTATCGAGCGCCGGTGGTCTTCGTCTGCCAGAACAACCACTGGGCGATCTCCGAGCCGGTGGGGCTGCAGTCATCGCACCCCCTCGCGGGACGGGCACCCGGCTTCGGCATCCCCAGCCTGCGCGTCGACGGCAACGACGTCCTCGCCTGCCTCGCCGCGATGCGGTGGGCCACCGAGCACGCCCGCTCGGGCAACGGTCCGGCGTACATCGAGGCGGTGACGTACCGGATGGGTCCGCACACGACGGCGGACGACCCGAAGCGGTACCGTGACGACGCCGAACTGGAGATCTGGCGCCATCGCGACCCGATCGCCCGGGTAGAGGCGTACCTGCGGGCCGCGGGCGCGATCGACGATGCGCAGATCGCCGAGGCGCACGCCGAGGCCGATGCGCGGGCCAGGGAGATGCGCGCCGCGTGCCTCGGCATGGTGACCCGGTCCCCGCTGGCCGTGTTCGACGGGGTCTACGCCGAGCCGCACACCGGGATCGAGCGGCAGCGTGCGCAGTACGCGGCCTATCTCGACGCGTTCGAGGAGGCGTGAGATGACCGTGATGACGCTCGGGAAGGCGCTGGGCGCCGGCCTGCGCCAGGCGATGCACGACGATCCGAAGGTCGTGCTGCTCGGGGAGGACATCGGCACCCTGGGCGGGGTGTTCCGCATCACGGACGGCCTGAAGGACGAGTTCGGCGCGAAGCGGGTGATCGACACCCCGCTGGCGGAGTCGGGCATCGTCGGCACCGCGATCGGGCTCGCGTTCCGCGGCTACCGTCCGGTCGTCGAGATCCAGTTCGACGGATTCGTGTATCCGGCGTTCGACCAGATCGTCTCGCAGGTCGCGAAGATGCACTACCGCACCCAGGGAAAGGTGAGAATGCCGCTCACGATCCGCATCCCCTGGGCCGGAGGCATCGGCGCCGCCGAGCACCACTCCGAGGCCAATGAGGCCTACTTCGTGCACACGGCGGGGCTGCGGGTGATCGCGGTCTCCAACCCCGAGGACGCTTACCGCTGTCTGCGTCAGGCCATCGCCTCGGACGATCCGGTGATCTTCTTCGAGCCGAAGCGGCTGTACCACCACAAGGGCGAGGTCGACCTTTCCGCCCCGCTCGCCGACGCCCCGCCGATGGGGCTGGCGAGGGTGGTACGGCAGGGGACGGACGCGACGCTGATCAGCTATGGCGCGATGGTGCAGACCGCACTCGACGCCGCCGAGGCGGCGAGCGACGAGGGGATCTCGCTCGAGGTGATCGACCTGCGCTCCATCTCGCCGATCGACTATGACACGGTGGACGCCGCGGTGCGTCGCACCGGTCGTGTCGTCGTCGCGCACGAGGCCTCCCGCGAGGCCGGTGTCGCCGCCGAGGTCATCGCGAGCATCACCGAGCACTGCTTCGAGCACCTCGAGTCCGCGCCCTTGAGGGTGACCGGACATGACATCCCCTATCCGCCGGCGAAGCTGGAGAAGTACCATCTGCCCGACATCGACCGCATCCTGGACGCCGTGGATCGCGTGCTCGACCGCCCGCACAGCCTCTCCGGCGTGAACCCCCAGGAGCCGTCATGATCACCGAGTTCCATCTTCCCGATCTCGGCGAGGGTCTCACCGAGGCCGAGGTCGTGCAGTGGCTGGTCGCCCCCGGCGACACCGTCGCGCTGAACCAGACCATCGCCGAGGTCGAGACGGCGAAGGCCGTCGTCGAGCTGCCGTCGCCGTACGACGGCACGGTCGCATCGCTGCATGCCGAGGCGGGGCAGACCATCGCGGTCGGCGCCCCGCTGATCGCCTTCGACGTCGCGGGGGAGATGGACGCCGTCGAGGCGGACGCCCCTGGGGACGGCGACAGGGACGAGGTCTCCCCGCCGAACCTGGTGGGCTACGGCGCTGCTCCGGCGGCGTCGGGCCGCCCGGCCCGCCGGGCGCGTCGTGTCGCCACGGTCTCCGCCGCCTCCGCCGCAGCTGACGCCGAGGTGATCGAGGCCGCGCCGCACGATGCACTGCCGCCC